>JAOZPY010000261.1 GCA_029932495.1 Desulfobacterales bacterium | reverse complement strand
CCATAACCGGTGCTGCGCAAGCGCGTGATCGCCTTTCCCCCGGAAACGACGGCCTCCCCGCCATATAAAGGCAGCCAGTCTTCGTCACCGATGATAATGGTACACATTTTATTCGGTACGCCCTCATTTTTAATCTTTTGCAGGGCTTCCCGGCCGATAAAATCTCCGCCATTTTCAAAGTCCACTGTAAAGCCCAGACCGGCTTCAAAGGGATTGTCCAGCGGCGTAATGTCATTATCGTAATAAAGATAACCTTTTTCTATCCTGAGCGATCCCAACACCTTGTAGCCGGCAGCGATGATGTCGTGCGCCTGGCCCGCATCCCACAGATGGTCCCAGACAATGATGGCCTTTTTGAAATCCGCGTACAGCTCCCAGCCGGCCTCCCCCACATAGGAAATGCGCTGGGCCAAAACGCGGACACCGTTAATCGTAATGGATTTGGCCTGCATGTATGGCAAGGCTTCACCGGAAATATCGTCATCGGTGACAGCTGCCAGCACATCGGGGGCCTTTGGGCCCCACAGGCCGATGCAGGCATAATTTTCGGTCACATCACGGATTTCGACTGGCGCATCGTCCGGTTGCAGCCGTGAAATAATGTAGCCCCGATCGTTGTCAATAAAACCCGCCCCGGTAATCAGCCGGAAACAGTCTTCTGCCAGGCGGGTAATGGTTACATCGGCCATGATGCCGCCCCGGGAATTGCAAAACTGGGTGTAAATGACACTTCCCACCGGCCGGTCCATATTGCTGACTGCCAGGCGTTGAAGCAATGGCAGCACCCCGGGCCCATTAAGTTCGATCTTGCCAAAAGAAGTCAGATCCACCAGCCCGACCCGCTGCCGGAGGGCTTCGTGCTCGCCGGCCACCACTTCAAAATAAGACTCTTTGGCCCAGCCGCCCCAGTTGCGCTGATCTTCACCGGCCCGGCGCCAGGGTTCCCCCGGCATCATGTAATTGACCCGTTCCCATCCATTTTTCTTCCCGAATACGGCCCCCAGATCCTGCAGCCGGTGATGAAACGGACTGATGCGCCGGGGGCGCATATAAGTATCCTCATCATTCGGATAACGGGTATAATAATAGTACTTGTAGCATTCCCGGGCGCACGACGCGGCATAGTATGGATCCAAATAGTTGCGTCCAAACCGCCAGGCCTGATAGTCGTAAAAATCAAGCTCGGTACTGCCGTCGATGATCCATTCCGCCATGGCCTTGCCGATACCACCGGCCCCGCCAAAGCCGTTCATGGACAGACCGCAGGCCAGCCAGTATCCTTTTAAACCGGGCCATGGCCCCATCAGCGGGTTGGCATCCGGCGTAAAGGCATCCGGGTGCGAGATCAAACGCTCCAGACCCGCTTCGGCCAGAAACGGAAAGCGTTTGATGGCATTTTCCAAAAGCGGCTCAAATCGATCCAGATCAGATGGCAGTTCCGTTGCACTATGGTCCCAGGGAACCCCGTCTTCCCAGCAGGAAGGTGGATTGGCTTCCCAGCCGCCGACCAGAATACCGCCATGCTCCGGCCGCCCGTAAATAAGGTAATCCGTATCCCGAAAACAGGGCGCCCCTTCGGGGACTTCCTGCCCCTGGACGGCGGAAAGCCCTGAGTGCTGATGGATCACCGGCGTGGAAGGAATGGCAACCCCCACCATGGCGGCCACCTGGCCCCCCCACAGCCCCGCTGCATTGACAACAATTTGCGTACGGATATTGCCCTTGTCCGTTTTAACCCCGATGACCTCACCGCGCGCAGACAACTCAATGCCGGTCACCCGGGTTTTGATCAGAACCCGGGCGCCCAATTTTTTGGCCGCATCGGCCACGGCATGGGTCACGCCGTGCGGGTCCAGGTGCCCATCCTGGGGGATATAAACCGCACTGTAAACATCTTCGTCACTCATCCAGGGCATGATTTCCAGTGCTTCTTTCGGTGTAATCATGCCCACATCCAGCCCGATGCCCCGGGCCCTGCTCACATCACGTTGCAGGGTTTGATGCTGCAATTTGCTGGAAGCAATGCGCAGGCTGCCGACCTTGTCGTAGGCACCGAGTTCTTCGTACAACTCTGCACTGTATTTGCGCAGCCGCATCATGGTAGGCGAAGAATTAAATACCGTTAATAATCCCATGGCCATGCAGGTTGCGCCACTGGTGATTTCATCTTTTTCAATCAACACAACATCGGTCCAGCCGGCTTTGGCCAAATGATAAAGGATATTGCAACCGGTGATACCGCCGCCGATCACAACGGCTCTGGCTTGATCGATCATCGTTGTCCTCCTGCAAAACGCTGCCGGCCTTTCTGGAAAATCCAGCTTGGCCGACGGCATATAAAAATTATTTCAAAAACCCGCCGGGCAACGTCCGAAAACCATCCGGGTTGTCCGATGTGCTGAAATCAACAACGCTGCGGCGGCATGGTCTACATCAGTATCTTTTTACGCTCCGGGTCGTACAGCACCCGGCTGGGTTCCAGTCTGGCCGGGTACACCTGCTTGTAAACCTCGATTTCAAAGCCCTCATCGTTTTCAGCTTCTTTCACAGGGATATAGCCGTAGCATATATTTTTTTTCACCGTATGGCCGTAACCGGCACTGGTGGTTACCCCCAGAACATTTCCCCCGCGCATGATAGGGGCACTGCCCTGGATCATCAACGGCCCCTCGGAGTCGATCGTGAAAGTACACAATTTCCATGGGGCCCCTTCGGCTTTAATTTTCGCCAGAGCCTTTTTGCCGATGAAATCATCTTTTGCCAATGCCACGCAAAAGCCAAGCCCGGCATCAAACGGCGTATATTCAGGGGTCAGTTCCGAACCCCAATCCGCATACCCTTTTTCCAGGTGCATCGAGGATATGGTGCGGTAGCCGGCATTTTTGATGCCCAGCTCCTGGCCGGCTTCCCACAGGCTTTCATATACATGGGCGGCAAATTCTGTGGGAATGTACAGCTCATATCCTAATTCCCCCACGTATGTCACGCGAAATGCCAGTACCGGTGCATATCCGATGGTAAAATTTTTGCATGTACCGAAAGCAAAACTTTTGTTGCTAATATCGGCATTTGTCAATTTCTGCAACAGTTGTCTTGCTTGCGGTCCAATGACGTTAATCACGGCATAAGCCGAAGTCATTTCATTAAATGCAACCGAACCATCTGTGGGCATATGGTACTTTATCCACCATGAGGCGCGCTTGCCGAAGGCCGTGCCGACAACCAGCAAAAACCGATCGGCCGCCAGCCGGCCGACGGTCAGATCGCACTCAATGGTTCCCCGCTCATTGCACATCTGGGTGTAAATCACCTTTCCAATGGGCCGGTCAATCTGATTGGCGCACAGACGATTCAAAAAGGCCAGGGCCCCTGTCCCGCTGAGCTCGAATTTACCGAAGGATGACTGATCGATCAGCACCACATTTTGACGTGCATTTTCATGCTCGGCGGCCACGTGCTCAAACCAGTTGGGAATTTCAAAGGTGCGATCGTCTTTGGGCGCCACCCCTTCCGGGGCAAACCAGTTGGCGCGTTCCCATCCGTACTTGGCACCATAGACCGCACCTTTATCCTTCAGAAGAAAATAAAGGGGGCTGCGCCGCACCCCGCGGGCCGAATCATGCTCCTCATGGGGCCAGTGGATGGTGTAGTGCTTGCCGTAAATTTCCCGGGTTCTGGCCACATTGTACGCCCGGCTCCTGTGGTAGGGCCCAAAACGGCGAATATCCAGTGGCCAGATGTCCAGGCTGGGTTCTCCTTCGATAATCCATTCGGCCATCATGCGTCCGGCCCCCCCGCCGGCGGCAATGCCGAAGGCGTTGAAACCCACCGCCACAAATACATTGTCCATTTCAGGAGCCGGCCCCATAATCGCATCCCCATCGGGGGTAAACGCTTCCGGGCCGTTAACCAGTTTCCGGATGCCGGCTTGCTCCAGGCAGGGGGTTCGTTTTGTGGCGGGTTCCGCCAGTTGGAGAAAATGGTCAAAATCAGAATCGAGCAAGTTGGAATTGAAATTATTGGGCACTCCGTCGATCGCCCAAGGAATCCCATTTCTCTCATAGCCGCCCATCACCAACCCGCCGACTTCTTCCTTGTAATAAATCAGGTTGTCCTTGTCACGAATGGTCGGCAGATCCGGCGGCAGATCCTTGATTGGATTGGTAACTGCATACTGGTGCTGAAAAGGTACCACCGGCGTGTTGACGCCCAGCATCTCGCCGACCTGATAGCCCCACATGCCGGTACAGTTGACCACGATTTCACAGCGAATGTCGCCTTTTTCAGTCTTAACGGCCGTCACCCGGTTTTTGCTGAATTCAAAGCCGGTTACCAGGGTATTGCGGTATATCGTGGCACCACGGTTGCGGGCTCCCTTGGCCAGCGCCTGGGTAATTCCGGACGGATCGGCCTGACCGTCGGTGGGCATGAAGGCTGCACCAATAATGCCGTCTAAGGAAATAATCGGGCATAGCTTGTAAGCTTCCTCGGGTGAAATCATCTGCATCTCCAGCCCAAAACTGCGCGCGGTGGTCGCCCCTTTTTTCAATTCATACATGCGCTCTTGGGTGCTGGCCAGATGCAGGCAACCGCTCATTTTCCAACCGGTGGTCAGACCGGTTTCTTCTTCCAGTTTATCGTAAAGGCTGACGCTGTACTGCAGCATGCGGGTAATGTTGCGCTCGGAGCGCAGTTGACCCACCAGCCCGGCGGCATGCCAGGTCGATCCACTGGTCAGCTCTCCCTTATCGATAAGCACAACATCTTTCCAACCCATTTTTGTCAGATGATAGGCCGTACTGCAGCCTACGATGCCGCCCCCGATAATTACCAC
>JAOZPY010000260.1 GCA_029932495.1 Desulfobacterales bacterium | reverse complement strand
CAACGGTTGAAGAGGGCATTGAAATTTTAACCGGCCGGCCGGCCGGCAAAGCCGATAAAGACGGCAATTACCCCCCGGGCACCGTTTTCGCTGCTGTCCAGAAAAAATTACGTCAATATCACCGCAACGCACTTCAACTGAAAAAAGAACTGGAATCGGAAAAATTGAAAGCCTGATAATATGAGGTGCGACCCACCCCGGCTACCTTCCTCACGAGGATGTCCTGCAAGCGCTGTAATATTTTGAGAAGTGCTTCTGATCCGACGCATAATGGCATTTTTTGTATTTCAGGCCGCTTCCGCACCAGCAAAGCTCATTGCGTCCCAGTTTCGCAGCGCTTTTCGGCGGCCGCTGCGGGAATAATTTATTAAAAAAGCGCATCTAATTTTTCCTTTAATTCTGATTGCTTGCACAAATTTGTGGTAAGTTTAAACAATTCAGGCAATTCTGCTATCAATCCAGCCCAATCGGTATTTGGGTTGAGCGCCCTTTTCCACTGATCCTCTACTTTTTGGGAGATATATCAAAAGCGACTCCAAAAGTTTGCACCTATAACATACTGGAAAAGCGTTTACCAGACAAAATCCGGGATTTCCATGAGCAAGGCCTCAGCGACGGTAAATCGCCCGCCCGGAGGCAGCTGGAGGTCCATCTGGCTGACAAACCGGCGGTTGACGGCGGCCAGGCTGCTGTTTAGCCATGCCAGGTCAATGACGGCATCATCCGGGATGGCGGTAAGGTTTTGAAAATTTTTCAGACAAAAACCCACGCTGCGATGGCCGCGGTATTCGGTAAAAACAGGAAAACCGTGAGTTCGGCAGATAACCGCCCGGCAATCGTAGATCAGGCAGGCACCGTCTTCAAGCAATGGACAGGGTCCGAAACTGTTGGTGTGTCGAGCTCTTCGCCGGATATGAGCGATTGTTTCCCGGGGCAGCTTTTGCAGCCCGACGGCAAGTGATACAGCCTCGACGGCAAAAACCGAAAGGTGAATGCGGCAGCAGTTGCCGGCACAGCCTTTTGTGCAGGCCATATACTGTCCATAGTTTCGACGAATGCGCTCACAGAGCAGGTCCACCCGGCTGATAAAATCTTTATATTCTTTAAACGCTTCGGCTGCGGCCCGTTTATTCATTGCGATCAAGTTTTTCAATTTTCCGTCGACTGTGATAGAATGCAACAACATTAAGATTAATTAGCCCAACATTGCAACCGAAAACCGCTGGAAGCAGAAAATGATCATCATTGCCGACGCCCATGTCAGCCGGGCGACTCAAAATGATGGGCCTTTTTTCGAAATGCTGCAGGTCCTGTCCGCAAACAACCAGGACCTGGTATTTCTGGGGGATATTTTTGACCTTTGGATCGCCCTGCCCCGCTATGAGCAGGACATCCACCGCCGTTTTGGCGCCTGGTGCCGCGAGCAGAAAAAATACCGTCAGATCGGCTTCATGGAGGGCAACCATGAGTATTTTGTGACCGATAAAATGGCTGTGACCTTTACCTGGTGCTCCCAGGCGGCCTGGTGGCGCGACAGTGAGAGCACCGTTTATGTGCATGGAGATCAACTCAACCGCCGAGATAAACAATATCTGGCATTTCGCAAGCTGGTGAAAAATCCATTGACCAGATTCCTGCTGCGATGGCTCCCCCTCGGCCCCGGGCTGGCAAATTTTCTCAGGCACGGACTGAAAAAGACCAACACCGAATTCCGCCTGCATTTGCCCCGCAAACAGATTGAGCACTTTGCCGATGCCCGGTTTGCCGAAGGGGCGGACACCATTTTCGTGGGCCACTTTCACCGGCAATATCGCTATTGCCGGCCGGACGCCAAATCACTGTATGTTCTGCCGGACTGGTTCAGCACCCATAAAGTAACAGTCTATCACCGGAACCCGCGGCGGGTGCAGTTTGTCGACTGGCAGCAACTGAAAGCTTAAAATGAAAGGTAGATCAAAAACATCTCCCAGATGATCACCGCGGAAAAGGCGACGATCATGCAGGAAAACAGGGAATGCGTATGGATGTTTGCACCGCTGAGCAAAACATTTTTAAACACCAGTAGAATCACTACGCCGGCACTGGTCAGCAGGTATTTGACCACCACGAAGGAAAATGGACCGTGTTGCAAAAGGTAGTCCATGACCGGGTTGAGTTCCGAAGAACCGTTGCGAATCAGGTAAAGGGTCAGCAATCCATCAAAAAGGCTGAGCATTAAAATGGCCATGATGGCCGCAAACAGTTTCGGGTTGTAACGGTCAAAAAAGAATACTTTTTGGCGGTCGTCTTCGCGGCGAATCCGTTCCCGACGGCCATTGAACAGCAGATATTTCAGACTGGCCTTTTTATTGGTTCTCCGGTCCCGCCCGGACCGTTTCTCCCGGCCGGCGGCCCCTTTTTCCCCCAAGCCGGGGACATTGCCTCTGACGGTCTTTTTTTCCATTTCGCCTCAAATTGCGTAATCACAGCCAACCGCGACATCCTGGTGCAATGTCCCGGCAAAAGGTGTCAAATCCACTTCTTGCAAGTCGAACATCTGCTGGTAATCCACCGGACAGGGCCTGTTCAACGCGACAATTCGACGCGCTGCCTTCTCTAGGACCTCGGTTTTATACCTACCGGACAAATGCTGGATTTTTTTAACCGTACCCTTGACCCCTTTCAACGGTTTGAGCAGCGTCTGGGTTATAAAATCCGCCCTGACCACCGAACGGGTGTCATAAATGGAGCCGGGGGGCCGCAGCACGTTGGCACCGGGGAACACGAGAACATAGGACTGGATGTTGGGCCGGATCGCAATTCCCATCCGGCGAGGCAGGATTTTATGCTCAGCGAGCAGATCCTTAACCACCTGTATCCGTTTGTGGTTTTCCTCAATGGGGGAATCAATGGCGTGATAGCGCCGTCCGTCGAATACGAAAAATTCACCGTCAGCGGCAATTTTGAGGTTGTAGCAATAATTTTTGGAATCCAGCAGAAAAATTTCGAAAAACCGGTTAATCAGCATATGATCGATCTGGGTCGCCACGCCGTTGGATTCAATTCGCAGATCATGGATAACCGCCCATTGCGGGGAATCGGCACAGTAAAAATTAAAAAGGTGAGCGGCGTTCAGGCCGCCATTTTCAGCCGGGTTTAAATTTTTCAGCTCCCTTTCAATTAAAAAAGTTTTTTCTGAACCCAGATTTCGGGAAAGCAGATCCTTGAGCAGCTTGATGACCCCCTCGGCGGGCGGTTGTCTATCCTTGATTAGCATATCGCACTCCCAAAAGCGTAAGGTTCAACTCAGATTCCATCCTTCAAAATCGCAGGAACGCCGGATGTGCCCGGGCCGTCTGATGGTGACTTTTCAACGACTGAGAAAAGCAGCGCACCGTCCACTGCCAGTCTGAAGTCCTCCGGGTTTGTCATCCAATGATATATCGGCCTGTCAGACTCAGACTTTAGCGCTTTTTGAAAAGACCGCTGAAATGTGATATGAAGATTAAGGCCGTTATGCCGACGGCCTGGCAGTACAAGGAAATCTGGCCCATGCTGACCTGGGAATTTCGACCGGACAAAAGAAAGCATCCACGGTTTCACGTTGTCCCCGAAGCGATTGTTGTTCTCAAATCACACCCTTCCACCCTGGGAAAGATTGTTGATGTGAGTCTGGATGGGTTGTCATTTCGGTATCTGCATCACCCGGAACGTCTCTCCCACACCACGGTGCTGGATGTTTTCAGGGTGGGAAGCGGGTATTGTCTGGAAAGGGCCGCTTTTAAAACCGTTGCAACTGAAAAAATGGATGCTTTTACAGAAAAATTCCACGTCCAGTTCAGCGGATTAAATCGCCGGCAGAAAGCGAAGCTTAAAAAATTCATTGAAGACGCCACCCTGTATGCAGCTTGACAGATCGATTTGAGCCTGCCCGCTGCACTGGGTGCTCCACCTGCAATATCAAGGTTAGGCAACTTTTGCGGGGAAAAAATTAAAAAATGCACCCTGAACACCCAAATATCGAATTTTGAATAGGAACAACCGATGGACCTGCTGAACGGAATAAAATACAATTTGCGGGGGCTGGCTCTGAGCCTGAGAACTCCGAAACTGCTGATTCTGGGTCTGCTTCGCTTTGCAGCGGTGATCCTTATCACCATTGCCGCCGCCAGCCTGATTCTGGCCTACCACCAGGAAATTTTAAACCGTATCTGGACACAACCTGAAAGCCGATGGCTCGTGTGGCTCTGGGAGGTGACTTCCTGGCTGTTGTCCTTGATTTTAGTCGGGGTGTCGGCGTTGCTGTCGTACATCGTCTCACAAATTTTTTTCGGTGTATTTATCATGGATATCATGTCACGTATCACCGAGAAAATAACAACCGGTCAGCTCCGTGAACACAGCCATATTCCCTGGCACCAGCAACTTTTTTTCCTGGTCAAGCAGGAAATCCCCCGGACGATTGTGCCGGTTTTGCTCATGTTGCTGCTGGTGGTGATGGGATGGCTGACTCCCCTGGGGCCGGTGGTGACAATAGTTTCTTCAGCAGTGGCTGTCATTTTTCTGGCCTGGGACAACACGGATCTTATCCCGGCCCGTCAACTGGTGCCCTTCAAAAAACGGTTTGGCATGCTAATGCGTTCACTGCTCTTTCATCTGGGTTTCGGACTGCTTTTTCTGGTCCCACTGCTCAACATCGTATTTCTCTCGTTTGCACCCGTGGGGGCCACGCTGTATCATGTAGATAAAAACAGGTAGTTTCGCAATAAGTTGCAATAGGCCTGCGTAATATGCATTTTGATTTTGCTAAAGGTGTCCATTGGGAGCGCCATCGATGTTAAATTGTAAGGTGTGAATTGACCGGCG
>JAOZPY010000259.1 GCA_029932495.1 Desulfobacterales bacterium | reverse complement strand
CCCCAGGTTCTCTTTCAAAATCGCAAACCGGACCGCATCGCCACCCTGGAAGAATACCGGCAAAGCGGCGGCTACCAAGCGCTGGCCGAGGTGCTCAAAAAGCGCTCCTACCAGGATGTCCGCCAGGCCATCTCCGATGCGGAATTGCTCGGCCGCGGCGGGGCGGCCTTTCCCACCGGCATGAAGCTGGCGTCCGTGGCCGAGGATGCACCTTTTCCGCGCTACATCGTCTGCAATGCCGACGAGATGGAACCGGGCACCTTCAAAGACCGCGTATTGATCCATGCCGATCCTCACATGATCATCGAAGGCATGGTCCTGGCGGGATACGCCGTGCTGGCCGAACACGGCATCATTTTCATCCGGCCCGAATATGAAAATGCCGCCCGGATTCTGGAAAGGGAAATTGGCATTGCCAGAAAAGCGGGCTTTCTGGGGCCCAACATCCTGGGCAGCGACTATTCACTGGAAATCGTGGTGCATCGCAGCGGGGGCCGCTACATCTGCGGCGAGGTCACCGCGCAGCTCAACGCCCTGATGGGAAAACGGCCCAACCCGCAGCAGCCACCGCCCTATGCCACGGAAAAAGGACTCTGGGACCTGCCCACCGTGGCCTCCAACGTGGAGTCCCTGGCGTGCATACCGCACATCCTGCGCCACGGGCAGCAGTGGTTCAAGAATCTCGCCCTCACGGAAAGCGGTGCGGGCACGAAAATATTCGCCGTCAGCGGCCGCGTCAACCGGCCCGGATGCTACGAACTGCCCATGGGGGTGCGGTTAAGCGAAATCATCGAAAAATATGCCGGCGGTATGCCCGATGGTTCGCAATTCAAGGCCTGTCTGCCCGGCGGGGCCTCGACCTGTTTTCTGACCCGCGAGCACTATGATATTGCCATGGATTTTCAAAGCCTGCGTGACAGCGGCAGCCGGCTGGGCACCGGCGCCATCATGGTCTTTGACCAGAACACCTGCCTGGTGGGCGTCACCTTGAACCTGATCGAATTTTTCGCCCGGGAATCCTGCGGCTGGTGCACCCCCTGCCGTGAAGGGCTGCCCGTCATCCGCGAAATCTTGCTGCGCATTGAAAACGGGCAGGGCGAAGATGACGATATTGAAAGACTGGACCGCATGTGCAAGCACCTGTGGAAGGCGTACTGCGCCTTTGCCCCCGGCGCGGCATCGCCGGTGCAAAGCCTGCTGAAGCATTTCGGCGATGAAGTTCGGCAGCACATTCGTCAAAAGCAGTGCCCGTTTAGAAAAAGTCAGTAGTCAGTGGTCCGTTGTCCATTGGTGAAAATAAGGCGGCTTAACGCGAAAATCGTCTTTTATGTTTGCCAGGCCGGAAAAAGTGCCTTTTAACAAAAGCTGTTTATCCGGCCCGAAATCAGCGACAACGGACAACAAACAACAAACAACGGACCGTTCAATGCCCAAGCTGATCATCGATCACCGCGAAATCGAAGTCGCCCCCGGCACCAAGGTCATTGAGGCCGCCGAACGCCTGGGTATCATGATCCCGCGCTTTTGCTATCACCCGGCCTTAGGATCGGTGGGCGCCTGCCGGATGTGTGCCGTCCAGTTTTTGGAAGGCCCGGTCAAGGGCGTCCAGATGAGCTGCATGGTCGAGGCCCAAGACGGCATGGTGGTATCCACCACGGATGAAGAGGCCGTGGATTTTCGCCGGCAGGTCATCGAGTGGCTGATGGTCAACCACCCCCATGACTGTCCGGTGTGCGACGAAGGCGGCCACTGCCTGCTGCAGGACATGACGATTTCCGGCGGACACGGCATCCGGAAATTTCCCGGCCCCAAGCGCACCTATCCCGACCAGTACCTCGGTCCACTGCTGCAACACGAAATGAACCGCTGCATCCACTGCTATCGGTGCGTACGGTTCTACCAGCAATACTGCGGCTACCTGGACCTGGGGGTCATGGGCAGTGCCGACCGCACCTGGTTCGGCCGCTTTGAAGACGGTATTTTGCAAAGCCCTTTCAGCGGCAATCTCACAGAAATCTGTCCCACCGGTGTATACACCGACAAGCCTTCCCGGTTTTTCGGCCGACGCTGGGATTACCAGCGCAGCCCGTCGATCTGCCTCAACTGCAGCCTGGGATGCCACACCGTGGCCGGCGTTCGTTACCGGGAAATCAAACGCATCGAGACCCGGGTCAGCGCCACGGTCAACGGCCACTTTATCTGCGATCGGGGCCGCTACGGTTTTTTCTACGCCAGTGACCCGTCACGCCCCCGGCAGGCCATGGTGGACGGCCGCCGGGTTTCAACCGCCGACGCCCTCGAGACCGCCCGCAAGCGCCTGGCAGACATCGGCCGGCAGGCCGGCCCCGGGGCCATTGCAACGGCAGGCTCCGCCCGCTGCAGCCTGCAGACCCAGGCCGTCCTTAAAGCGCTTTGCCGCCGGCAGGCATGGCAGGCCCCGGTATTTTTTGCAGACCCGTCCCGAACTGAAGCGGTAAAAACCGCCTGTGCCCGCCTGGAACCGGAGCTGGCGGTATCTTTGCATGAAGTTGAAAAGGCGGATTTTATCCTGGCCGTCGGTGCGGACCCGCTCAACGAGGCGCCCATGCTGGCCCTGGCCATGCGCCAGGCCCGGCGCAACGGCGCCGGCATCCTGGTAATCGACCCCCGGCCGGTGACACTGCCCTTTGAATTCGACCATCTGCCCGCGACACCCGCCGACCTGCCGCTTTACCTGGCGGCCTTGATCCGCCGGGCCGTGGATCGGGATACGGCAAACCGGGCGGGAACAGCGGCAAGTCATTTATACGACGTCCTGCCCGCCGGCGACGGCATTTCAGCCGAGCATGCCGATCGGATTTCTTCTGCCGGAAAAACCCTGAGACACTGCCGACGCCCGGTAATTGTATGCGGCAGCGATGTCGCAATGCCCCAGGTTGCCGGCCTGGCCGCGGATCTGGCCGTCTACCTGCAGACCGCCCGGCAAAAGGCGGGTCTGTTTGTCCTGCTGCCCGGGCCCAATGCCTTTGGCGCCGCCATGTTGTCGGAAGCCGGCCGGTCATGGCAGCAGGTCATCGAAGGCATTGAAAACGGCACCATCAAGGCCCTGGTGGTGGCTGAAAGTGACCCACTGCAGGAACTGGCCGACCGCCGCCGCCTTGAGCAGGCCCTCAACAACCTTGATTTGCTCATCGTGCTGGACTACATTGATTCGCCAACAACGCAAAAAGCCCATATCCTGCTGCCGTCCGCCACGATATTTGAAGCCGGCGGACTCTTCATCAACCAGCAGGCCCGGCTGCAGGCGGCAGCACCGGCGTTTGCCGGGGGTCAGCCCATTTCTCAAAGCGGCGGCGGGGATCATCCCGCGCGCAACTACGCAGCCGGCATCCCCGGCGCCGGGCCGCAGCCGGCCTGGGAAATGATTGTGGCCCTGGCGGATAAAAACACCAGGCCCATGGATGACCGCATTTGGCAGGCAGCTGTCACTGCCGAAATCGCCGGCCTGCCGCCACTGGACGACCTTGCTGATGAGGGGCTGCGTTTTGAAGCGGCGGCAGATGCCGGGCGGCGCTTTAAGGACGAAGTTGCATCATGGTTGGACAAAAGCGGGCGGCAAAATGACAGCCTGCAGGTCATTGTGGTGGACTGGACGTTCGGCACCGAAGCGCTTTCCGCTTATTCTTCGTGTCTGCAAAAAATCGAAGCGCCGCCTTGCGCTTTGATGCACGTCACTGACGCAAATGACTTGAAATTAAGTGACGGTGATTTGATTGAAATCAAAGCCGGCGGCGGCAGTCTGCAACTGCCCCTGCGGGTCGTTGACAACATGAGTGCCGGCATCGTGGTGATCCCCCGGCATCGAAAACTGCAATGGCAGCTGCTGGAAGCTGAAGGGGCATTCATTCGTAAAGACCTTATCGGCAAAGCCACGGCGGCTTGATGTCGCAAACGTCGCTTGACCGCCGCCGCCGGGTGCAAACCACTTCTGCCGGCTGACACTGAAATGTTTTAGCAACCGACCATTAATTATGAACTGGATTATCGGCATCATTTTTCTGATCGTCAAACTGGGCATCGTCCTGGTGGGGCTGCTGCTGGTGGCCGCCTACCTGGTGCTGGTGGAGCGCAAGCTGCTCGCCCGACTGCAGGTGCGCTACGGTCCCAACCGGGCCGGCAGGTTCGGACTGCTGCAACCCATTGCCGACAGCATCAAAATGATGACCAAAGAAGACATCGTGCCGGCGGACGCCGACCGCACCCTGTTTTTACTGGCCCCGGCCGTGGTGGCCGTCACGGCCCTTTTGATGTTTGCCGTGGTGCCCTTCGGCGCACCGGTGACCCTGTGGGGGCGCAAAATCCCCCTGGTGATTTCAGATATCAACGTGGGGCTGCTGTTTGTTTTCGCGCTGTCGTCGCTGGGGGTCTATGGCGTGGCCATCGGCGGCTGGGCCTCCAACTCGAAGTACAGCCTGCTGGGCGGAATCCGGGGAGCGGCCCAGATGATCAGCTATGAGCTGGCCTTGGGCCTGTCACTGATTCCCATCGTCATGCTGGCGCGTTCCTTCAGCCTGGTGGACATCGTCAACGCCCAGGCCGACTATCCGTTCATCCTGGTGCAGCCCGTATCTTTTCTGATTTTCATCCTCAGCGCCATGGCTGAAAGCAAGCGCATCCCCTTTGATCTGCCGGAGGCTGAAAACGAACTGGGCGCCGGCTATCACACGGAATACAGCGGCATGCGCTTCGGGCTTTTCTTTTTGGGGGAATACGTTCACATGCAGGTGCTGGGCGCTTTGACAGCCGTCTTTTTCCTGGGCGGCTGGCGCGGCCCGCTGCTGCCCGGCCCGCTGTGGCTGTTTATCAAAATCATCCTGGTG
>JAOZPY010000258.1 GCA_029932495.1 Desulfobacterales bacterium | reverse complement strand
ATGGGAATCGCCAGGAGATTTCCCCGGATAACCGTGGAGCCTCTCTGGCCCCACAGGGTCAATTCCCTGGAAATGCTTGTTTGCTGATCGATTCGCGCTTCGACCTGCATGGGACCGAAGGCCAGCTTCTCCTTGGGAAGCTTATAGACGATCAGGCTGCCATAGCCGGGCATGTCACTGCGGGCCGCCAGCCAAGAAATCATGTTGTCTTTACCGGAAGGGGTAAAGGGCAGCATCAGCAAAAATTCTTCGGCCTTCTCCCCGGGCAGCCTGGCGATAATGTAATAGGGCTGTATCTGCTGGCGTTGATCGCCGTATATTTCATCGGGCAGCTGCCACAGGTCTTCCTGGTTGTAAAATACCTTCACGTTTTTCATGTGAAAGGTGCGGTAGGTATTCGCCTGGATGCTGAACAGATCCCGCGGATAGCGGATGTGTTTTTGCAAATCGGCGGGCATCTCGTTAAAGGGTTTGAATAAATCCGGAAATATTCTGGCATAAGTCCGGATGATGGGATCTTTTTTATCAATGATGTAAAATGAAACGTCCCCGGTATAGGCATCGATGGTGATTTTTACGGCGTTGCGGATATAGTTGACGGCTTTGCGAAAATGGCTGTAGCTGCGCTGAGAGTAAGGATACATGGCAGAAGTCGTATAGGCGTCCAGCATCCAGAAAAGTTTGTTGCCGGAGATGACCAGGTACGGGTCACCGTCATAATCCAGAAAAGGCGCAATGGCGCGTACCCGTCGATCGATGCGGCGGTTGTACATAATCCGGCTGTCCGCACCCAGGTAATTGGTAAACAGGATTTGGGGGTCTAAAAATTCCAGGGAATATAAAGCCCGCCTGAAAAAAGCGTTCAGCGGGATTCCGCCGGTTCCCTGATAATGGGTGTAAACATTGGCATCGCCTTTGGGATAATCGAATTCCTTGGCCCGGGTGTTGACCAGCACATAGTCACCGGTCATCTCACCGTAGTAGATGGCCGGGTGGCCTATTTTCAGATCGACATCAACCACCGGCGGCAAGTCCTTGATTAAAAGGTGGGGAAGCCCTTCACCGGTGACGTCGTTGACCGTGTTCATTGCCAATCCATAGCCGTGGGTATAAATCAGATGCCGGTTGACCCAGGTTCTGGCCTGGCGCGGCAGCTGCTTTGTCAATATTTCCCGGGCGGACAACATGACCTGCCGATACTCATTGCCGAACCGGTAACGGTCGACATCCACATCATTAAATCCATAATACAGCCGAATGGACTGAAGCTGTTTGTAAGTTTGAAGCAGGGGCCGCTTGTCCCAGATGCGGATGTTCTGAATGGTGGCCCGGTGCGCCTTGATTTGTGCCAGACGCAGTTTATCCCCCACCGGGAAGTCCACTTCTTGAATTTTATTCAGATTGTAAGCCTGGCGGGTATATTCGATGTTATATTTGATATAGGCCGATTCCTTGGTCAGTTCGTTGGGCTTGACCACGACTTTTTGCACCAGGATGGGCACAAGGCTTGAAAGCACCAGAATAGCGGCCAGCCATATCCCGCCGCTGATCCATATTTGCCGGGCACGGACACGAACGCTGTTGATAAAAAGCATCACCGCAAAAGCCACCGACACAGGGATCAACGCCAGATATGCCAGGCGTTTGACGTGTACCGCCGTGTAGCCGGCACCGAAAGCCGCCCCCGAGGTGGAATAAAGCAGCTGCAGCATTTTCAGATAAAACCCCCAGGAGAGAATCAAAACCACGATGCCGCCAAGAAAGATAAGCAGTTTCATGATGCCCGGCTGCATGACGATCTTGGGCAGTCCGGGCTGGCGGGTTTCAGTGCCAAAAGGCTGGCCCACGGGGATGATTTGCAGCACTCCGCTTTTGAGGTACCAGGCCACGGACAGCAGGCCGGACAGGACAAAGATCACCAGCAGTCCTTTTTCAACAAAAAGATAAAAAGGCAGTGAAAACACATAAAAAGCGATATCTTTATTAAAAATGGGGTCTGTCGTACCAAAGGGATGCTGGTAAAAATAGCTGAGAACCCGATTCCATTCCGCTGATCCGCCGGAAGCAACGAAATAACTCAACGCCAGAACCAGTGCAATGAACAGCAGATTGGCCTTGCCCCTTGAGATGCCGAACTGCATCAGAAAATCCGCCTCCACATCCCGGGACGTGCCGGCAGTGGCTTTTTTGCTCAGCCGGTTGGCCGCTATTAGACACAGTGAAAGGATGCCCAGGAAAATGATCCAGACGGCCACTCCGAGACCCACCTTGCTAATGACCATGGTCCAGAAAACAGCTGAGAAATGAAGATTTTCAAACCACAGCCAGTCGGGGTAAATGGAGAGCACCGCCCAGATAAGCGCTGCAACCAGCAGACCGCATACAGCCAATATTACTCTTTTCATCTATTTGTCTCCAGGTTAGAAAGTTGAACGAACTTTTCGGCTTGCCTCAATGTAGCATAGCCGGAGGGTAAACAACATGGCATAAAAAGACTCCATCCTTTTGAATGCACCCCCAATGGGATATCCCCAAGATGGTGCCTTTATGGTGATATAGTTTATCATGGCTGACCATTCGGTATTATTTGCCATGTTGTTTATGCAATGTTGCGGTTTATGTATGTGAGCAAATATACCCTGCAGGCCGGCTTGTCAAACACGTTGTTGCCATGAGCCGGTTAAATCACACATGCTTTTATGGATTCTATTGCATTGGCGATCGGTTTTGTGAGAAAATGCAGTTGCAAAAATAGGTTTTGAAAACACAGACTGGGGGTCATAACGGTGAATATTGCCACAAATCTGGAATGGGCGGCGTTTTTTTTCCCCAACCGGCCGGTCTTAAGCCAAGGTGATTCGGTGACCACCTATGGCATGCTCAACGAAAAGGCCAACCGGGTGGCCACCGCCCTCATCGAGCTTGGAATCCGGCCGGGCGATTATGCCGGGCTGTGTGCTCCCAATTCGGGGGACTGGATTGCCTTTTATTACGGTGTGCTCAAGGCCGGGGCGGTCGCAGTCACCCTTTCCCACCTGCTCAGCGACGACGAACTTTCCTTGTTGCTAAAACATTGCCTGCCCAGGATGATTTTTACATCCGACGAGAAGCTCCACTGCCTGGATGGCTTCAAAGCCGACGGCGGCCTGGAGACGGTCATCTGTCCCGGGGGAGATATGACAATGGACAGCCTGCTAAAGCGCGGCCGACCGGCATTCAAGGCACTGTACCGGGACCGGGAAGAAACCGCCGCGATTCTATATACCGGCGGAACCACCGGTACGCCGAAAGGCGTAATGCTCAGCCATGAAAACATCAACGTATCCATTCAAAATGTTATTTTTAATGAGCGTTCCTCCCATCAAGACCGGGCCCTTTGTTTTTTGCCGTTTAACCATGTTTTTGGTCAGATGCACATCATGAACGCGACTATTCTCAGCGGTGGTTGCCTGGAAATGCTGCCGGCCTTCGATATGGATAAAATCCTGTGGCTGATGGCAGGCGGGCGTGTCACCAAGTTATTTGCGGTGCCGACCATCTATTCGCGATTGCTGGGCATCGAGGGGCTCAAAGAAAAACTGGGTAAAGTCCGGTATTGCTTTTCAGCCGCGGCCAGTATGGCAGCCGAGACCGTCCGCCAGTGGCAAGAGCAGACCGGGCTGGCAATTTATGAGGGCTACGGGATGACCGAAGCCGCCCCGGTGATTACCTATAACCACTATTACCGGCATGTCATCGGATCGGTGGGCACTGCGGCCCCTGGCGTGGAAATTCAGATAAGAGATCCGCAGGGCCATGAACTCGAACAGGGGCTGAAAGGGGAGATCTGCGCCCGGGGACGCAATATCATGAAAGGGTATTTGCGCAATGCCGAAGCAACCCGGGCCGCATTCTGGGAAAATGGCTGGTTTCGCTCCGGCGATATCGGCCGGTTTGACCCCGACGGGTATCTGTATATCGTTGACCGCCTCAAAGACATGATCATCACCGGTGGAGAAAATGTTTATCCCCGGGAAGTCGAAGAGGTCCTGTATTGCCGGCCGGAAATACAGGAGTGCGCGGTTGTCGGACTTGCGGATGCCGAATGGGGTGAACGGGTAACCGCCTTTGTCGTTACCCGTCCGGGTGAAAAGATTGATCCCACAGTGCTCAAGGATTTTTTAAAGACCCGGATGGCGGCTTTCAAGGTGCCCAAGGAATTCAGGATCATCAATGAATTGCCGAAAAATTCAGCCGGCAAAATCCAGAAAAGGCAGCTGAAAAAGGCAAACAGTTGAACTTCATTGACTGCGGGCGAGTCGCACTGGATTTCAGCCGTTCGCCAGCCGGCCGATGCGCGGTTACTGACCCGGCATAATGATGCGCGAGTCATTGTTTTGCTGCGTGCGTTGCTGCTGTTGCATCTGCTTGATCTTTTCAATCATTTCCACCAGGGCCTGCTCCATGGCCCGGGGAAATGCCTCCATGGCCTGCTCGATGGTGTCGGCTTCCAGCTTGGACTGAATCGGCAGCGGTCCCTCCGGAGACATTACCTGGGTATGTCCGATGAAAATCCGTGTGCGGCCGCTGTCTTCCTCACCATCCGCCGTTACCGGTATCAACTGCCGGATCGTAGCTACCTTTAAATCGGTAACCGATTCCTCGCGGTACAGATTGTCCCTGTCAATTGTAAAGTCAATATCCTGCGTTTGTGCGCCGTTGCTCATTATGATCTCCTTTTGAGGTAAATTACAATTCACCCGGTAGAGCCCATCTCGCCCGGATGTCAGTTATAATTCAAACAAGTTGAATTGGCCGCAAATATCAGTTCCCTGCCGCTATGAGCGCAGCCGTGGCGGCAGAACGGATACGCGGCGAAATCCTTCCTGCAGGCTGATAGCCTC
>JAOZPY010000257.1:3772-4891 GCA_029932495.1 Desulfobacterales bacterium | reverse complement strand
CGGGTGACTAATTGTTTCTGCTCGACCATGGTTTTAATTCCTTCCTGTTTTTTTTAAAGCGTGACATTTTAGCTTTTGACTACCCGTGACATTTTACCCCCGTGACATAAGCCCCTTTTTATTTATAATAAAAAGGGGGTGCTTATTGTCACGCTACAAACCGTGACAATGTCACGCTATGTCACGCTATGTCACGCTATCTTCTGGTTGGTAAAAGTCATCTACACAGGTCACAAGACCATCCATCAACAACCGATTTCTTGCCCTGGAAAATGCCTGGCGACGTGCTGCCGGTCCGTCCGCAATTCCCCGCCGATAACATTCTTTTCGCCACTGCTCGACGTGGACCGGCTCACCATCGGCCGCCAGTTTTCTCAGAATGTCATAAGCAAATTGTGTAGACGGCGGCAGCTTCACTTTTACCGACTCAGGTGCCGGCAGTTCAGCGTCATCAAGCACCAGTGTGGTCAACGGCCGTCCTTTTTTATCCTGATATGGTAATTCCAGTTCCATCGGCCGCAGACATAACGGTTCCGGGTGCCGCGCGTCCTTGACCTTCGTTGCCGTCAAATTGATCAACATGGTGGACTTTTTACACTTAATTTCGACGTCCATAGCGCCGCGTAAAACACCAGAACCCCGCGCCCGGCCGTTATCATTCACGCCAACATGGTGGACGATCAAGATCGCCGCCCCAGTTTCTTCCCGCAGCTTGTCGCAGGCTGAAATAAACCTGGTCATGTCGCGCGTGTCGTTCTCATCTCCCGGCCCAAAGTTTCTGTTCAAAGTGTCGATCACGATCAACACAGGTTTCCCAACCTGTTCTTCAACCTCCCGGATCGCCGCCCGGACTTCCCTGAAACTCCTCGACTCCAGAAATTGCGCACAACCGGTGGACAGAAAAAAAGGTGGTTTCTCCTCGATCCTGTGCTGAATTCTCCAGCCGGCAACTCGCCGCAAAATCCCCCGCCGTCCTTCGCCGGCAATATAAGCGACGGGTGCACCTGATCCCGGCGTGTCATGCCCATGCCAGGGAAGCCCGTAGGCGATGGCCAGCGCCAGGTCAATAGCGACGAACGACTTCATGCTGCCGGCTTCACCAAAGATGCAGGCTAGGCT
>JAOZPY010000257.1:0-3672 GCA_029932495.1 Desulfobacterales bacterium | reverse complement strand
CAATAGCGACGAACGACTTCATGCTGCCGGCTTCACCAAAGATGCAGGCTAGGCTATTTTTTTCCAGCCAATTTTCAACCGTCCATTCTGGAGCTTGAATGTCATCAAGAAGATCGCCAACAGGCTCCAGATGGAACCGCCTGGAGATAGTATCAGGTTCCGGCTTCCGCAGGTCCTCGCCGGCTACTGGCACCGCCGCCTCCAACTGCTCCAAAACAGCATAAACGCCTTCCCGATTTGCCAGGTCGTTGAAGTCCGTCGGCTCCCCGGTCAGGTCTCGGAACTCAGGAATGGCCAGCAACCCGCCGACAGCCGCCGCCGCTTTCCGGCCGTGGACAAGGCCGGGGTTTTTGACTTTAAACTGGTCGTTATCAACCCCAATAATTATCTCAATATCGGGATTTCGCTGCCGGACAGCTTCGGCAACCGGCTGCAAGTTTCCGCAGTCGAACGCCAGAAAAACCGCTTCGTTCGTCGCCTGGTGGACCGTGATCCCCGTTGCCAGACCTTCAGCGATGTAAGCCCGGCCCGCCAGCTCGCCGATCTGAAAGAAATGGCCCTTTTTCACAGTCCCCTTCAAGAAGCGCTTCGTCCCCCGGTCGTCAATGAACTGCAACCCATAGAGGTTCCCTTTAAAATCATTCACAGGGACCATTAGCCGGCCGTCAGCGGCTTGCTTCAGGCCAGGAACAGGCCCCACACCCTTCGCCTTTAAATAGGGATGGCTTGGTGGCGCTATACGCCCCTGTTCGTAGATTTTTTCGGGGTTTTGAGGTGGGGTTGGGTTTTTTTTCGGAACGGGAATAGGTATTGGGATTGCTGGCCTCCCTATAAGAGCATCCAACAAAGCGCTGAATTCAGCCCCACACTTGTGGCAATGCATTAACAGCTTTCCGTTTTCCCGGATCGACAACGTGTTTTTACCACCGCATAGAGGGCAGTCGCCACGGCCGCCGCTGCTGGTGCCGGAAAAGTTCGGGATTCGGCCGATTAAGTCGGCCAGGGTGTAGCCGCCGGCACTCACAGCGAAACCTCACTAAGTATCTGCTCGACGATCTGATCCGCTGCGTTTTCAGTAGTAGCAAATTGTTCAATGAAATCGTCCAAGTCATCGACTTTGATCAGCCGGCAGCCGCCCACTTTGCTGAATTTCAGGCCTTGCCGAAACCAGCAGTAAATAGTCCGTTTCGATACGGACGCATATTCAGCCGCATTTGGTACCCGCAACCATTGGGGGGACATTTTTAAACCTCGAACAATTCGTCAAGGGGTGAACCCAAGGTTTCAGCGATCCGCTTTTTCTGCTCCTGGGTTAAATTAAACTTCCCGTGTAAATACATGGATAAATAACTCTCTGGAACCTGTGCTTTTGCGGCGATGAAGCGCTGCTTCAGCCCCTGCTCTTCTATTTTTCTTTTTAGCAAGATCATAATCAATCTCTTCCCTTTGCGGTTGAAAAGTTATATTAACAACCATACAACTATAGTTAAAAAAAACTACTTAACGAACATCGGACAAAAAAAAGTTTTGAAATCAACAGTGAAAGAAAACTCCACGCTATAAAGGACGGAACCTAATTCGTGGGTTGATATTGGTTTTGGGACGTACTTCTTTACCCAAACCGGATCACCGGCGCATCTGTCATCTGACATTTTCTCCTTTTCTTTCCGCTCAAGCAAAAAAAAACCAGATGGGGCATCGGTTCTGTGGACCACGATAACGATTGAGTAAGAAGGTAGAGATTTGCCCATAGGATATTTTTTACACCACCTATTCATAGGGAAAAACCCCCGGTTCTTGAAATACTGCTCAAGGTCGCAGATTATGGAACCAACAATCTTAACGGGGAATTTAGCCCGCAGGAGTTGTTCCGCATAATAAACTAAAACTATTTCTTCGGCAGAAAAATCCCTAGCCCTTCCACATTGTTGCCCCGCTAAGGGGTCAGGTGGAAGGTACTCACGTGTGAGCTGCTTCCAGCGATTTAGGTTAATACCCAATATTTTGGCAATTTGCTTGCTGAGCATAAAAAAATCCTTAGTTATTTAGTTAACACTATAACCACGGAAGTTTTTTTGTCAAGTCTTTTTTTTAATTTTTTTTTACCACCAAAAATCAACCACCTTTTTACCACCCTGCAACTTTGTGAAATGGCGTCTTTTTACTTGCATATATTTGCTGAACAACGATTCAATCAAACCATTTTCAAAGGTATTGTCCCAATAATATCAATAGCTTAACCCTTCCCCGCTAATCCGGCCTTCGGCACCATCGATGGCAAAAGGCTGAAATCTTAGTAGATTTCAGCCTTTTCTTTTATCCTGTATATACAGATTACCTCGTTTTGAAAACTGTAGAGACTCTGTATTTGAACTTTGACATGACCCTGAGTAACCCGCCAAGCAAAGAAAGTCGGACCAAAGCAGGATATTTAAGAACAAGTTTTTTCAATGTTCCGAATTGCAAATGGTTTTCATGTATGTACAAGTCAATGGTAACGGGTTGATCAGCTTTCCTTTTTAAATAGTTGCTGTGAACATAATAATGCAGAATATCAGGATTGTGCCGGTTGCGAATAATTCCTTTCACCGGGAAAAAAAACTTGCGTTGCTCTGGAGCAAAAACAGGTGCTTTATTAAACCATCCTTTAAAATACCATACACCCAATCCATCATCCGGATCAAACAATCCGATAAATCCCTTCCCGTCTTTTAAAAAGCAAGGGATCATACCTTTTATTTTTCCTTCAAAATCAAAGAAATATGGGCCATAAAAATTATATTTTTGGTTTACATCAAATGCCGGATTAAACTGGACAAGGCGGATTTCTGACCAGTCCAACAGGTTGTCGGAAACCGCATACTGTATCGCCCGCACCCCTTTCTCAATATTAGCCCTGAAGTAGAGATAAAATTTCTTTTGATAATAAATACAGGAAATTGGACTATCAATCTCTCCTTTTAAATTAAATGGAGCTCTAATAAAACCGGGGTGAGAAAGAGTTATAATAGGAGATTCCTGAACCAGTCTCCAAGACAGACCGTTTTCTGAATAAAGTAAGTATAATCCATCTCCATGTTTTTTCTTAACTTTATGTTTCTTTTTAAGCTTATAATTTATAGCTTTTCCTCCAATTGCGTAGAGCTTTCCTTCATGGATAAACGGAGAAAAATTATGACAAATAAAACTTTTTCTCAAGATAACCCGGGGGGGCGAAAAGGTTATTCCATCGTTACTTTCACAAACATGGGTTTCTTTAGAACGACCCTTTCCACGATAATACAGCCTGATTTTCCCATCCGGACAGTCAAGGATAGAACAATAAGCTGCTTCGGGATCCAGCTTTAAAACAACCGAACATACCTTCTTTAACTTGATTTCAGTCTTTTCCGAAACGTTCATAAACTATCTTTTCAGTCCTGCCAGTTGAACAGTTTACAGTCTGCCACTGAGTTAGAAATGGCGAATTTTTGAAGATACTCTATGTAATGGATACAGGAAAAACGCAAGCACAATTTTCAAATGCACGTAAAACGACAGACACCCCGGAAATAAGGGCTATAAACAGCATTACTTTTCTGTTTAGCTCCCTTTTTTTTAAGATTGAAGTCTCCAAAGCATGCTGCTAATATATTTTTACGGAAACAACCGGAGGGCAACTCCAACAGCTGT
>JAOZPY010000256.1 GCA_029932495.1 Desulfobacterales bacterium | reverse complement strand
GAACCGGTCCATTTATCGGTGAACTTGTACTTCATTTCGTTCTTGCCGGCCACCGTGAGGGTATCCGAGTTGCCGGTAGTGTTAACCAAGGCAAAATTGGTTTCGTTGCTGAAGCGCTTTTCTTCTTTCGGCGTTTCCTCCTCGGCGGCATAGCTGCCCTGGAAGGCAATCACGATGGACAAAAAAACCATACTCAGCCTTATGATCTTCATATTTTCTCCCCCTTTCGGTTAAGAACAACAATGCTCTGTTCAATGCGTCAAAGTTAACCCTTTTCCCTCAACGGTCTTTCGATAAATTTTGCCGGCAATTCACAGACGCTGCAAAAACGCGCTGCGCGTCATACCGGCACCGACCGAATCGAATAATATCAGTCGGGCCTTTTGCAGCTGATCCACATTGGCGTTGATCTTAAAGCCTTGCAGCATGTCCGGCTGTAATGCGCCCCGCTTCAAATCGTAAGGCAGTCGCTGCATGCAGACCACCGAGCAGTTGCCCCGTTGATGCACGTTGGTGATCAGCTTGTTGGCCACCAGGTCCGCCACCATCTTTTTTTTCTCCGCCGGATCGCAGTCCAGAACCTGGTCCAGGGTCAGAGGAATCATGGCAAAATTTGCCTGGTGTTCCACAATCAGATCCACATCCTCCAGGGTGATGCCGCTGGAAGAAAACAGCTTTGCTAAAATGTTTTTCGCTCCCCGGGTGGCATATAAAAATACGCCTTTGCCGTCCATGTCCCCAAAAATATCATCTCCATAAGGCAAAGCCTGGATGAAATTGCCAAAACAGCCATGGGTGCGCGTGATGGTGTCGAGAATGCCTGTCGATGGCCTTGCAAAGGTATAGTTCACTCCCTGATGCAGGGCAATAACGCCGGAATCAGGGGTCAGGTATACCGAGACGACATTGTTGTATTTGCCGGATTGCACATAGGCCCGGGCGATCTGTTCCACCCGTTGTGGGTCTGCATCCAGGGTCATGATGTCATAAGCAAACGCATCGATTTGCCGATCGTAGAATTCGAGGGCGTCCCTGAAATGACGAAACACCCCCTCGGCCGCTGGCTCCGGATACATCAGCTCTGCAAGCGCATGCTGAACCCGGGCCGCCGTGGCCGGCACCCTGTAAACAAGACTGCCCAGATGGTTATCAATGATGATGCCGTCAATTTTACCATTTACTTCTAATTTGAATATTTCCCGGGCTGTTTCGAATACCGGATTTTTGTTAACGCTAAACCGGCTTCGGTGCACGACGCTGTAATTGCCATTCACCTGGCCGGTGCCCACTGTTTCAAGGGCTGTCGCCAGAGAATCATCACCAAAAAGAATATTGGCCGTGTCGTCCGGCTTAAAGGCCTTGGCGCGGTGGAGATTTTCGGCGCCGATGACAATCGACAAGTCTTGCGGTTGCAGAAAACCTGTCAGCGAAAGCATGAAAACAAGCTCGACAGCCACGTTAAACCCGGGGCAGCCGGCATAAAGGTCCATCACAAGCGCATGGGGACAGTGCCGACGAATAAGTTCATAGGGAAATCGGACCAGCGGGCCGGCGTCGTACTTATCGTCGCCCACGTTGGTGGCGCCGATGACCAGTTTGACCCGGCCGGCATCGATTCCGGAGGTATCCAGCAGATCCTGCAGGGCGATCACGCCGATGCGCTCATCGGTTCCGGCCACCATTCGGGTGCGCACACCCATGCGCTGCTCGATGCTTTTATGGTTTACGGTGATCCCGCCTTTGAACGCCAGCCCCTTTTTTTCATAAATCGAGTTATCCACCAGGCTGCCGCCGTTCCATGCGCCGTAAGCGATAATCTGTAAAACCGATCTTTCTGTCATTTCAAACTGCCCTTAGCTTACCGGGAATCAACGAGCACCTGCAAAACAGGTGGCTTGGATTTTCTGCCATCGGCCGCAAAGGCAAAAACATGCCAGTGCTTTAAGCGTTGAACTTGTAACCGGGTGCTATCACCCGGTCTGTAAGACAAGAATTAATATATTTTTGCTTTCTATGATTCTCATTAATTTACATACACACCTGCGCACTAGACATTAAAGCGAAAGTTAATGATATCGCCGTCCTGGACGGCATAGGTTTTGCCCTCCAGCCGCACGGTTCCTTTTTTTCGCGCTGCGGCATAGGATCCGGCCTCCATCAAATCATTATAAGCCAGAACCTCGGCACGGATAAAGCCTTTTTTGATGTCCGAATGAATGGCCTCGGCCGCATCCACTGCGGCCGTCCCTTTATGGATGGTCCAGGCCCGGACTTCATCCTCGCCCACCGTAAAAAAGGAGATTAGTCCCAGCAGTTCGTATGATTTACGGATAACCTTGTCCATGGCCGATTCACTGATATTGAACTCACTGAGAAAATCGGCGGCTTCTTCGGCTGCCATCTGGGCCAGTTCCTGTTCCAGTTTTCCCCGGATGACAATGCAGCTTTCCGTGTCCGTGAGATGAACGATTTGCGGCATCTGATCGTCCTCGTCATCGTTGTTGAACAGCACCAGCATCGGCCGGGCGGATAACAGGGCAAAGCCTCTCAATTTGCGGGCCGATGCCAGCTCAGGCACCCTTCGCAGGGGAATCTCGTTTTCCAGATTCTGACGACAGGCGCTTAAAAGCTCCTGCTCCTGAGCATCGGTTTTTTTCCCGCGCTTGCGGTCCAGTGAGATGCGCTCCAGGCGTTTTTCCACCACCACCAGGTCTGCCAGGATGAGTTCCTGATCGAGGTCTAAAAAGTCACGGTAAGCCGAGGGAGGCTCAAAGCCTGCTGCGGCATGGTTGCGGATAACGTGGATCAGTGCATCGCAGTCCCTGGCAGCCATCCAGGGGCTGTGCTCGCCGGTTTTGTCGCCGGCCCTGCCGGTGGTGGTGGGAAGAAAATACTCCAGCCTGGCATAAATGGTTTTCTGCGGCCGGTAGATGGCACTTAAAGTGTCAATACGCTTGTCCGGGACCCGGATGGTGGCGATTCGATCTTCACTGCCGTGGGCCGGACCGGTCACGTTGCCGGTCAGGGCTTCAAATACAGTTGATTTTCCTGATTGCGGCAGACCAATAATTCCAAGTTTCATGGCGCTAATTTCCGTTCTCTCACTGGCCTAGAATTCCCTTAAGCACATTTTTAGCATCTTTTTCAAGCGGTTGCGTCTTTTTGTTCTTGAATATTTTTTTGACTTCCTTGGACTCGAATATTTCCTTTTCAATTTTCTGCTTTGCCGCTGCACTGAGATCCGGGCGAAACCGGGGAGCGGAAAAAGTGCCTGATACCAGCACCGGCACCATGATTCCTGACCGCTGCTGGTCGTCTCCCTGGCCCTTGATGCTGGCAACGGTTTTGGGCTGGACGCGAAAATCAAGGGTTTCCTTCACAAGGTCGGCACTTCCGGCCGCCGTCACCCGAACAAAGGGCGACCTGAGAACGCTTTGCGGGGTATTGACAACACCATTTTTAATCGTGAAGGGAACCGCCAGTTCGGCAAAATCGGTTTTCGGGCGTTGTTGACTGGATTTGGCCAGGCCGAAAGCCGACGCGACATTGCGCACCATGGCAGCCAGATCGATGCCAATGATGGCACCGTCTTCAAAGCGCAGCTGTCCCTTGCCATTCAGCGTTTTTTTGATTTGCTCCGGCTCATCGCCGGCCATGGCCAGCTGGAGTTGGACATGGGTCTGGCCTTCCAGGATATCTTTGCCCAGCACATCCCTTAATAGAGGCCCGACCTGAATTTTACCGGCCTGCAGATTCAGCGTGGTGCGGGGAACGTCGCGGGAAACGTTCAGCGATGCGTTTCCGGCCGCGTTTCCCTGGTACAGATTCAGCTTCATGGGGTCCAATGAAATGATGCCGTTGCGGGCGTTGACCTGAAGCAAAATATCCTGCAGCTTGGCTTTTTTCACCACCAGCCGACCGATCTTTAACCGCCCATCCAGCATCAGCCGCCGCAAGGGGGTGTAATCGGTTTTTTGCTTCACGGTTTTTGCGCTGCCCGAAGACGGCGCCGGTCCCGGCTGCCGTTCGGATTTTCCGGAAGACTCGGCTTTCGGCGGCAGATAACGATCCAGGTCTATCTGATCCAGGACCAAATCAAATTTGATCTTCGGCCGCGAAAATTGAGTTGCCGTGGCTGAAAAGTTCAGCCGGGATTGATCCAGGTGCAAAACCCCGTTGGAAAGGGCTGCGCTGTCTGCATCGGCTTTCACATGGGCCTGGACAGACAGGCGGCTGAGCGCCTTCGGGTCGGTTGTCTGCACCGGGAAGGGGTGCCCGCAGGCCTGGGCCAGTTTGCGTGGCGAAAATTCGGTCACCGTGACATCTACGTCCACAGCAGGCGTGGCCGCCGGGTTTTCAAGCTTGCCTTTGAGTTGCACGGTCAGCTGCTTGAGAGCTGTAAGGGACAAATCCAGAGGGATACTGCCGTTTTTCAGCCCTTTTCCCACCGGCCCCACGGTCCCCTCCAGCGCCAAAGGTTTGTCGTCCATAAGAGCGGAAAACTTGAGCTGCACGGGCCGCTCCAGGGAAACATCCTTTAAGGCCAGACTGATATCCGTAATTTCTTTGCGTTGACCGCTGTTGTGGTCAATCCACAAAACGGAGCCATTCTGAATGGAAAATTCGCCCACTTTCAGGGCGCTGATGGGAAACTGCCCCCGGCTGCCCGTCGCTGCTTTGCCGCTCTTTTTGCCAGTAACCTTTTCCGGCTGCTGCCAGTTGACGCGGCCATTTTTATTTTTTACCAACACGATACGCGGCCGGTTTAACACAAAACGTTTGATCTGGATGTCTCGGGAAAGCAGCGGCAGCAGTTTGATGCGAACTTCAAAGGATTGAACCGCAACAAAATCCTTCTCGGCAAATCCCGCCGGATTTCCCAGGCGCAGGTTGGAAAACGACAGCCCGGCCCATGG
>JAOZPY010000255.1 GCA_029932495.1 Desulfobacterales bacterium | reverse complement strand
CGCCAGTGGCTTGACAGCGTGGATGCCCCCAGTGAGAACGGGCGCAAGTGGCGGGGCATCATGAAAATCGTGGTGCCGGTGTGGTACTTTTTTGCCATCGGCCCGGCCTGTATCCTCGGCAACAGCGCCTTTTCATTCTCCGGGTTTCCGCCCCTGTGGTCCTGGCAGATCACCTGGTGGATTTTGGGTATCATCATGATGTGGGCCCTGTGCTTCAAGGCGGAAATGGCTACGACCACCGAGACCCAGATCGAACGGGCGGACAAGGAAACCAACATCGTGGTGAAAGAGGCCTAATCGAGACTGTTACCTCAATTGACCATAAGGAGACGAAACTATGAAATCAGAAGATCTGTGGATGATTATCCTGGTGGTGTTCTCCATCCTGTTTACCGCGTCGTTCGGATGGGGAATCTGGGGATAGACAATAACGAACGTTTGATTTAAAATCCGGCCGGAGTGCCCCTGAAAGCCTCCGGCCGGATTCGATTTAAGCCCGGCAAATTGCCACGTGAACGGTTGCACCGGCAGCTGGCGGTGCGGATAAAGGAGGAACCCGATGACAAACCCTTACGATATTGCCTTTAAGCGCTCCATCGAAGATCCTGACGGATTCTGGGCCGAGGCGGCGCAAGACTGCCACTGGTACAAACCGTGGGACAAGGTGCTGGACGATTCCAACAAGCCCTTTTATCGGTGGTTTACCGGCGGGCAGATCAATACCTGCTACAATGCGCTTGATTTTCACATCGAAAACGGCCGGGGGGATCAGCATGCCCTGATTTACGACAGCCCGGTGACTGATACAATCAAAAAATACACCTACAGCGAACTGCGGGACGAAACTGCCCGGTTTGCCGGGGTGCTGCAAGATCTCGGGGTCGAAAAGGGTGACCGGGTGCTGATCTACATGCCCATGATTCCCCAGGCGGTCATTTCCATGCTGGCCTGTGCGCGTATCGGAGCGGTGCATTCGGTGGTTTTCGGCGGGTTTGCCGCCAACGAACTGGCCACGCGCATCAACGACGCCAAACCGAAGGTCATCGTGTCGGCTTCCTGCGGCATCGAGGTGGCGCGCATCATCGCTTACAAACCGCTGCTGGACGAGGCCATCGAGATGTCCGCAGCCGATGCCCGTCCCCGGCGCTGTGTCATTTTCCAGCGTCCCATGGAAACGGCTTCAATGATTGACGGGCGGGATGTGGACTGGAACGATGCCATGGACAGCGCCCAGCCGGCGGACTGTGTGCCGGTGGCTGCCACCGACCCGCTTTATATCCTGTATACCTCGGGGACCACCGGCGAGCCCAAGGGGGTTGTGCGTGACCACGGCGGGCACGTGGTGGCGCTGAAGTGGAGTATGAAGGCCATTTATAATGTGGATGCCGGGGACGTGTACTGGGCGGCTTCGGATGTCGGCTGGGTGGTGGGGCATTCTTATATTGTTTACGGGCCGCTGTTTCGCGGGTGCACCACGATCCTGTTCGAGGGCAAACCCGTGGGAACCCCCGATGCCGGCGTTTTCTGGCGTGTGATTTCCGAGCATAAAGTCAACTGTCTGTTTACAGCACCGACCGCTTTTCGGGCTATCAAACGGGAAGATCCCAATGGCGAGCTGATCAAGGATTACGATCTTTCCAGTTTCAAGGCCCTGTTTCTGGCCGGTGAACGCCTGGACCCGGACACCCTGAAGTGGGCCGAAAGCAAACTGGGAGTGCCGGTTATCGATCACTGGTGGCAGACTGAAACCGGCTGGGCGATTTGTGCCAACTGCCTGGGAATTCATCAGTTTCCGGTCAAGGAGGGCTCGCCCACCAAACCGGCTCCGGGCTGGAACCTGCACGTGGTGGATCCTGATAACCAGCCGGTTAAAACCGGCGAAATCGGTGCGCTGGTCGTCAAACTGCCCCTGCCGCCGGGATCGCTCCCCACCCTCTGGAACAACGATCAGCGTTACATCGAATCCTACCTGGAAGAATTTCCGGGGTACTATAAGACGGCTGATGCCGGTTTTATTGATGAAGACGGCTACGCCTTTGTCATGACACGCACCGATGACATCATTAATGTGGCCGGCCACCGGCTTTCCACCGGCGCCATGGAGGAAATCCTGGCGGATCATCCCGATGTGGCCGAATGTGCGGTGCTGGGCGTCGAGGACGAACTCAAAGGCCAGGTGCCGGTGGGATTTGTGGTGCTCAATGCCGGGGTCGACCGGGACCATGACGCAATCATCAAGGAAGTCATTCAGATGGTACGTGAACGCATCGGCCCGGTGGCCTCGTTTAAGACCGCCACGGTGGTCAAAAGGCTGCCGAAAACCCGTTCGGGAAAAATTTTGCGCGGTACGATCCAGAAAATCGCGGACAATAAGGAATACAAGATGCCGGCCACCATTGACGATCCAACCATCCTGGAAGAAATGGAGGAAGCGCTGACCGGAATTGGTTATGCCCGGGCGAAAAAATAATACCCAACCAACTGCTGCCCGGCGGCCGGATTTTACGGCGTCCACCGGGCAGCTTCCCGGACTTGCGGAGAAAGCCGTTTTATGCCGGATACCATTCTGATCGTTGATGATGAGCCGAGCATTGTTGCTCCGCTGCAGTTTTTAATGGAACGCAACGGTTACCGGGTGCTGGTGGCGCAAACCGGGGAGAAAGCCCTGGAGATCATCCAGGCCGAAAAACCGAACCTGATCCTGCTCGACATCATGCTGCCCGGAATCAGCGGTTTTGACGTTTGCCGCATGGTCCGCGAAAATCGTCAGCTGGATCAACCCCGCATAGTCCTGGTGACCGCCATGGGACACCAGGTAAACATGGCCAAGGGGCTGGCCCTGGGTGCAGATGCCTATATCACCAAGCCGTTTGCCAACGAGGTCATCGTCTCCAAGGTCAAAGAGCTGCTGGACCGCCCTGATGAGACTGACCAATAAATTCTGGCTGTTTGTGGCTGTCTCCATTTTCATCGTGCTGGTGATCGTGGCGGTGATTGCCGTCATGTTCTGGCAAAACCTGCCGGCCGACCAGCGGATATCCCTGCTGACCATTGTAAAAAATAATTTTACCTACTTTTTCGGCACCGCCTTGCTGCTGCTGGCCGCATTTTTCTTTTTGCTCGACGGCATCTTAAACACCTATGTCATCCCGATTGCCAAAGTCACCGAAGAAGCCTCCCTGGTATATACGGTCAATCCCTCCCACCGCATCACCCCCATGGGCGGTGCAGATGTCGTTTCCCTGATCGAGGTCATCAACCAGGGTGCTCAACGCTATGAGGATCTTAAACAATCTGTGGACGCCAGCGTGAAGCAAGCCAAACAGCAAGTCGAAGAAGAAAAAGAGTTGCTGGCCGAATTGATGTCCGAGCTTCCGGTGGGGGTGGTTATCTGCAACCATCAGGGGCATATCCTGCTTTATAATAAACAGGCAGTCCGGCTGCTGATAGAAGACTGCAGCCGACAGGAAGCGGGCAACCACAACGGCAGCCGCCATTTTATCGGCCTGGGCCGTTCAATAACGGACGTGATCGACGACAATCTCATCTCCCACGCGTTGGATGAGATTCAGTTTAAACTTGAACGTGGGGAGTCGCCGGTGCTTTCGCATTTTGTAGTCACCAGCTGCGAAGAGGCTTTGCTGAGAGTTGAAGCGGCCCCCATTTTGAATCAGCAGCGCCGGTTTAACGGTTTTATTTTACTGTTGCGCGATATAACCGCTCAATTGAAGGCCGACAGCCAGGCATCTTCCCTGCTGCAGTCTTTGTCTCGCTCACTGCGTACTTCACTGGCCAGTATTCGAACCGCCATTGAAACGGTCATGCAATATCCGGACATGGCAGATGATCAGCAGGAGCGTTTTAAAAAAATTATTCACCAGGAATCCGTTAATTTAAGCCGGGTGCTGGAGGAAACCGCCGGCGATTACTCCCGCTATGTGAAATCACACTGGCCGCTGGTTTCCGTCAGCAGTCATCAGTTGGCCGAAGCACTGCACCGCAAAGCGGCTCAAAAGCTTGGCCTGCAAGTTGATTTTGATAGCGGACAGCAGGAGTGCTGGATTAAGATCGACAGTTACGCTTTTACCCTGGTGCTGCTTTTCCTGCTGCGCCAGGTGCAACAGCGCACCGGTGCGAAACGCTTCAGTCTGCGGATTTTTTTGCAGGATTGTTTGACCGGCATTGATCTGGTGTGGTCTGGCGGCCCCATCGAGCAAAAGCAGATTCGTCAGTGGGAGGCCCATGTGCTGAGTGTTGACCGCGACAGCCTGCCGCTGACCCTGGCCGATGTCATCTCCCATCACCAGGCGGAAATCTGGAGCTATTCCGACACCCCGCACAATCGCTCCTATTTGCGCATTGTACTGCCGGCCGGCGACTCCTGCAGGCCCGAAACCGCCGGCGGGCTGACCATTTTACCCGGCAGCCGGCCGGAGTATTTTGATTTTGATCTTTTCAACCAGCCGGGCCAAACGCCGGATCTCGACAACCGGCCCCTGGCCGAACTGTCGTATACCGTTTTTGACACCGAGACCACCGGTCTCAACCCGCGGCAGGGAGATGAGATTATTGCCATCGGGGCTGTGCGTATCATTAACGGGCGCCTGTTGCGCAACGAAAGTTTTGACCAGTTAATCGATCCACAGCGTCCGATTCCCCACGAGTCGATCCAGGTTCACGGCATCCAGCCGGAAATGCTCAAGAGACAACCGACCATCGAAACCGTGCTGCCGCTTTTTCATCGCTTTTGCGAGGGTACAATTCTGGTGGCCCACAATGCGGCTTTTGATATGCAGATGCTCAAGATGAAAGAAACCCGGACAGGGATCAAGTTTATCAACCCGGTGCTGGATACCCTGCTGCTGTCAGCGGCGGTGCATCCGGTTCAGCAGGATCACAGCATGGAGGCCATGGCCCGGCG
>JAOZPY010000254.1 GCA_029932495.1 Desulfobacterales bacterium | reverse complement strand
TCCTTCCGGACCTGACGAGGTTCGTGACCGTCTGTTGCGTGGCGGCCGGTCAAAATGAGTCGAGTGTCTCCGGGATGGGACCCTCGGGCAGGAATTCAGCCCCGCGTGAAGCGGATTTCGGGAAAAGGGCACCGCTAGCTCCCCGCCTAGCACAACCAGGCACTAAAATACGTCATAATTCAGTTTTTGCAAGGAAAATATAAAGCAGGGTACAAGGTTCAAGGTACAGGGCAAACGGCTGGAAAGCTGGAAGGCTATAAGGCTGGGAGGCAGGCCGTTGCATGCCCGGGCGCCGATACAGGCGCTGGGTTTCGAGCCGTCGCCTACAAAGGGTGGGATGGGCGTTGACGCCGTGCTGCTTGATCCGGTATGATGGTCCAATTCTTAAACTTGGAACGGACAATGGCAGGCAAAATTGAAAATAAAGTTTTGAATACGGTCAGGCAAACCATCGCATCGCATGGCATGTTCGCAAGCGGTGACCGGGTCCTGCTGGCCGTTTCCGGCGGTCCGGATTCCGTCACCCTGGCTCACGTGATGCTTACCCTGGCTGCAGAATTTGGCCTGCAACTGGCCATGGCGCATCTGAACCACGGCCTGCGGCAGGCAGATTCGGATCGCGACGCTGAATTTGTGGCCGCCTTTGCCCGGCGGCTGCAAATACCGCTTTATGCCCGAAAAAAAGAACTCGCCGCCTGGCAGCAGAACCGTCGTTTTTCCCCGGAGGACGCCGCTCGCCGGATGCGCTACGAGTTTTTAAATAAGGCTGCGAAACGAAACAACTGCAATAAAATTGCCCTGGGCCATCACGCCGATGACAGTGCGGAACTGGTGCTGATGAATCTGCTGCGTGGCAGCGGAGCGTTGGGCCTGTCCGGCATCAGCGCGGTTCGCGACGGCAGCATCGTACGGCCCCTGATCGGCTTGAAACGCACTGAAATCATGGTGTATGTTGCCCAAAAAAAATTGTCCTACGTGGTGGATGCCTCCAACACCGACCTTCGATTTTTGCGCAATCGTATTCGCCATCATTTAATTCCCGAATTGCAGCGTTCCTATAATCCGAAAATAACTGAAACGCTCAACCGGCTGGGAAATATTCTGCAGGCTGAAAACCAATGGCTGGAGCAAACGCTGCAGCCGGCTTTTGAGCGCTGCGTGCTGGACAGACAGGCCGGTAAAATCAGCTTGTCCCTGTCCCGTCTGGTCCGGGAGGCGACAGCAGTCCAGCGGCGTATCATCCGCAAGGCGATTTTATGGGCGCACGGGAACCTGTGGCGGGTGTCTTTTTCCCACATTGATGCGGTGCTGCGCCTGGCGGAAAAAGGGCCCCTCGATGGTCGACTGGACTTGCCGGCCGGCATCCGGGTAAAACGCAACCGGGAACAATTAACCGTGGTGGACGATCCGGCCGGGGATATTGATGCCGCCAGCCGCCAGCCGGGGCCGGCGGCCGGGGCCTATCAATATACAATGGCCCCGGGCCAAAGCTTGGTTATCCAGGAGACCGGGGCGGTAATCACCCTTTGCGAAATTAAACCCCACCAACTCCCCGCCTTTGATCGCCATGCGCACCACCTGGCATTTTTCGACCTGGATTGCCTGCAGTTTCCCTTGCTGGTACGCAATTTTCGTTCCGGGGACCGTTTTTCGCCTTTGGGTGTGCCGGGCAGCCAGAAAGTAAAAAAATATTTCAACAACCACAGTGTCCCGATCGACCAGCGGAAAAAATGTCCGTTGATACTCAGCCGGGACAAAATTATATGGGTGGCCGGCCATCGTATCGACAACAGTGTCAAGATCAGGCCGGGGACCCGGCGTATTCTCAAGGCGGAACTTTTTCTTGCTTAATAAGCATCAATGATTAGTTTTAATGACATTATTTGATAATGCAATTCGTCGCGTCCGGCAAAAAAGTCGGCGGAAATTGGCACTTGATCTTTATTGCTGGATGCAGGATACTACCCTTAAAGGGCCGGTGGCCGGCGATATATTCCGCTACCCCCAAATTTACTGCTCAGGAGGAAAACACATTTGAACCCGTTTTATAAGAATTTGGCTTTATGGCTGGTCATCACCCTGATGATGGTCATGCTTTACAATCTTTTCAGTCAGCAGCATCTGGCGGAAACCAGCATTACCTATACCGATTTTTTAAACATGGTTGACAGTGAACGCATTGCCGAAGTGGTGATCCAGGGCCAGGAATTGTATGCCACTGATGTCAATCGCAAGCGTTTCAAGATATACGCTCCCCAGGACAGCGACCTGATTAACATTCTCAGGAAAAAAAATGTAATCATCAGCGCCAAACCGCCGGCGGAAAGTCCCTGGTACATGTCGGTGCTTGTTTCCTGGTTTCCAATGCTGATTTTGATCGGTGTGTGGATTTTTTTCATGCGCCAGATGCAGGCCGGGGGCGGCAAGGCACTTTCTTTCGGTAAGAGCCGGGCCCGGCTGATGTCCGATCAGTCCGAAAAGGTGACGTTCGAAGACGTGGCCGGCATTGACGAGGCCAAGGAGGAACTCGGTGAGATCGTTGAATTTCTCAGAGAGCCCAAAAAGTTTACCCGTCTGGGGGGACGAATCCCCAAGGGCGTTTTGCTGATGGGCCCGCCGGGTACCGGTAAAACACTTTTGGCCCGTGCCATTGCGGGGGAGGCAGGTGTTCCCTTTTTCAGCATCAGCGGCTCGGATTTTGTCGAAATGTTTGTCGGTGTGGGTGCTTCCCGGGTGCGGGATCTTTTTGTCCAGGGAAAGAAGAATGCACCCTGCATTATTTTTATTGATGAAATCGATGCCGTCGGCCGACATCGCGGTGCGGGGCTGGGCGGCGGACATGATGAAAGAGAGCAGACCCTCAACCAGCTGCTGGTGGAAATGGACGGTTTTGAATCCAACGAAGGGGTGATCCTGATATCGGCCACCAACCGGCCCGATGTGCTCGACCCGGCGCTGCTGCGGCCCGGACGGTTTGATCGCCAGATAGTGGTTTCCATGCCGGATATCAGGGGCCGGGAGAAAATTTTGCGGGTCCACATGAAAAAAACGCCCATTGCGCCTGACGTGGACCCGCTGATTCTGGCCAGGGGCACTCCCGGTTTTTCAGGGGCCGATCTGGAAAATCTGGTCAACGAAGCCGCCTTGCTGGCCGCCAAGCGCAATAAAGAGAAAATTGAGATGGTGGATTTTGACGAATCCAAAGACAAGGTCTACATGGGGCTGGAACGCAAATCCAAGGTGATCAAGGAGGAAGACCGCAAGGTTACCGCTTACCATGAAGGCGGACATGCCCTGGTGGCGCGGTTTTTACCTGATACCGATGCCGTCAACAAAATTACCATTGTCCCCCGGGGACGTGCGGCCGGCGTAACCTGGTTTTTGCCTGAAGAGCGCGATTTTCGATTTAAAGATCAACTGGAAAGCGAGCTGGCGGTTGCCTTTGGCGGCCGGGTCGCCGAGGAAATCGTTTTCAGGCGCATCAGCACCGGGGCCGCCAATGACATCAAACAGGCCACCGACCTGGCCCAGCAGATGATCCGGACCTGGGGCATGAGCGAAAAGCTCGCTCCCCTGTCCTATGCCAAGGGCGAAGAGCAGATTTTTCTGGGCCGGGAGATCAGCCAGCACCGGGATTACTCCGAAGCCACCGCCCAAAAAATCGACGAGGAAATAACCCGGCTCATTACTGATGCCTACCAATGTGCGCGCAATGTGCTCAATGAGAACTTGGATGTTTTGCACAAACTGGCGGAAATCTTGCTGGAAAAAGAGACCGTCATGGGCAAAGAGCTGGATGAATTGATCCAGTCCCTGCGACCCGGCATCGAGCTGCCGTCAAAATCCCTTGACGATCATGAACAGGAAAACCGCGCCGAATCCGATCAGGCGTGATCCAATGGAGCGTCGCAAAACATATCAACTGTCGTGGGCAACCCACCGGCTGGTGCTGGGGCAGCGAACCTGCATCATGGGCATTGTCAATGTCACGCCGGACTCTTTTTCAGACGGCGGCAAGTTTTACCGATGTGATGCCGCCGTGGCCCAGGGCGAAAAAATGGCCGCCGACGGGGCTGACATCATTGATGTCGGCGGAGAATCCACCCGCCCGTTTTCAAAGCCTGTCAGCGTTGAGGAAGAAATCAACCGCGTGGTGCCGGTGATCGAAAAGCTGGCTCCGCGGGTGGCGGTGCCGATTTCCATTGACACCACCAAGGCCGAGGTGGCCCGTCAGGCGGTTGAAGCCGGCGCTGCGATGATCAATGATGTGTCCGCTCTGCGTTTTGATCCCGGCCTGGCCGCCGTTGCCGCGCAGCACAACCTGCCGCTGATTCTGATGCACATGCTCAAAGATCCCGGCAGCATGCAGGTTGAACCGCACTATGATGATTTGCTGGGGGAAATCAATGCGTTTCTGGCAGATGCAATCACCCGGGCCCAGGCCCTGGGGGTTGCGCGCGCGAGTATCATCGTGGATCCCGGCATTGGATTCGGCAAGACCGTCACCCACAATCTTTTACTGATCAAACATCTTCAAATCTTTGCTGCCCTGGATGTCCCGCTTCTCGTGGGGGCCTCGCGCAAAGCCTTTATCCGCAAAATTTTAAAACCCGATCAGCAGCAAGACCTGCCGCCGGACCTGCCCATTGTCGAAACCGGCTCCCAGGCCGCCGTGGCTGCCGCCGTGCTCAACGGCGCCCACATCGTGCGGGTGCACGAGGTGGCCAATACCCTGGCGACTGTCAAGATCATCGATGCAATGTTAGACGCCCGGTAGCTGTTCTGCATAATTTTTCTCCAGGTAAACCTCAATCAGTTGTATATGCGCCGCGCTGGCGGGACATTTTTATCGCTCGAGTGTGCATTTTGGGCGTACGGCCCGCATCCGGCTAAAATCCAAAAACTCGGGCCAAGGCCCTCAAACAGTTTGGATTTTTT
>JAOZPY010000253.1 GCA_029932495.1 Desulfobacterales bacterium | reverse complement strand
ATGAACATCCACCGTCCAAAATCGAATAAAACATGTTATCCGCGCCAACTTCACCTTAATGTTGCATAAACAACATGGCAAAAAAGAACCCGATCCTTTGAATTCACATGGGATGCTATCCACAACATGCTCTTTACGCTTGAATAGCGTTTGTAATGACCGATCATTCGATAGGGTTTGCCATGTTGTTTATGCAACGTTGAGGTTCATAAGATCTCCACCAGTTCATATGCCCGCTTTCCGCCGGGCACCTGGACGGTCAGCTCAGCGCCGGGTTTTTTGCCCAGCAGGGCCTTGCCCAGCGGCGAGGTAATGGAGATGCGCCCCTGGGAAATATCGGATTCATCCGTTCCCACCAGTTGATAGGTCACCTCTTCACCGGTATCCAGGTTCTCCAGCAAAACCCGGCAGCCAAATACAACCCGGTCTTTGGGCAGATTGTCCGCCTCGATGATGTCCGCATTGCCCAGTTTGAACTCCAGCTCTCCAATGCGCCCTTCGATAAAACCCTGGCGATCCTTGGCAGCGGTAAACTCCGCATTTTCACTGAGATCCCCGTGAGCGCGGGCCTCTTCAATGGCTTTTATATTTTCAGGGCGTTCGACACGCTTGAGCTGTTCAAGCTCTTTTTTCAGCATCTCATAGCCCTCTTTGGTAACCGGAACTCGTTCCAATTTACATCTCCTTACAAGTATTCATCCGCCAGCACCCGGGCAATCTGGACCGTGTTGGTGGCAGCCCCTTTACGGATGTTATCGGCCACAATCCACAGGTTGATCCCGTTTGCAACGGACGCATCATCGCGTATGCGGCCCACCAGGGTTAAATCCTGACCGGCGGCATCCGTGGCCAGCGGATAGACATTGTTGGCGGGGTCATCCATCACCTTGATGCCCGGCGATTCTTCAAGCAGGGCCCTGACCTCCCGGGCCGAGGCGGGCCGACGGGTTTCCACGTTCACAGATTCGCTGTGTCCGTAAAAAACCGGCACCCGCACGGTGGTGGCCGTCACTGCAATGGCGTCGTCTTCCAGAATTTTGCGGGTCTCATTGACCATCTTCATCTCTTCTTTGGTGTAGCCGTTTTCCAGAAAAACATCGATGTGCGGCAGGCAGTTAAAGGCGATGCGATGGGGATACACCCGGCTTTCATAATCCAGAAAATTCAACATCGCCCGGCTCTGATCCAGCAGTTCATCGATGGCCTTTTTCCCGGTGCCGGAAACGGCCTGATAAGTGGACACCACGACACGTTTCAGGCCCCACTGGCGATGGATGGGATTCAGCGCCACGACCATCTGAATTGTTGAGCAGTTAGGATTGGCAATAATTCCTTTTTTTGTATATCCGGCCACAGCCCCGGGGTTGACTTCCGGCACCACCAACGGAACGTCCGGATCCATGCGCCAAGCGCTGGAATTATCCACAACCACACAGCCTTCTTTGGCGGCGTGGGGGGCGAATCTTTCACTGGTGCCACCCCCGGCGGAAAACAGCGCGATATCCATCCCTTTAAAAGAATCCTCTTTAAGTTCCTGCACAGCCACCACATCGCCTTTAAAGCGCAGCTTTCTTCCCACCGAACGCGCAGAGGCCAAAAAGGCAATTGATTTGACCGGAAAATCCGCCTCCTCCAGGCACCGGATCATTTGATTTCCCACCGCCCCCGTGGCGCCGACCACGGCGACGTTAAATTTTCTCTCAGCCATCTGTCAATTTCTCCCCTTTGCAAAAAAACCGTCAAGGCTTCGCAGTAGCATACTACAGCTTCACCCTCGGCGCCTTGATTCTAAAGCCCTCCGACTTTTGCAACATTAAGTTAACTCTTTTGTGCGCCCTTTGTCAGCTGTGCCAGAATGGAGGTTCCCGCCTTCACTTTTTCGCCAATGCTCACCTCCAGTCGGGTGTCAGCCGGCAGATAGACATCCAGCCGGGAGCCGAAGCATATCAGCCCAAAACGCTGCCCCCGCACCACGTTATCACCCGGCTGCACGTGACAGATGATGCGTCTGGCGATCAGCCCGGCCACCTGCACCACACACAATTGCCGGCCGTCTTTCAGTTCCACAAAAACAGCGTTGTGTTCATTTTCCAGCGAGGCTTTTTCCAGGTTAGCGGAAAAAAATTTTCCAGGATAATAACTGATCTCTTTTACCTGCCCTTCATGGACAATACGATTGACGTGCACATTGAAAACCGTCATAAAAATACTGATTTTCAAGGACGGTCCATCATAAAAAGCACTGCTGTCCACGACAGCGGCTGAAATCACCTTTCCGTCGGCCGGCGACACCACCGCACCCGGGGTGTCCGGTATCACTCGGTCCGGATCCCTGAAAAAAGCACCAACGCAGAAAGTCGCAACCAACGCAATCAACGTCAGGGTGGTCAATCCCAGCAGGGCCAGCACAGCGGTGGTAAACGCACCGGCCACGATCAACGGGTAACCGGCCGCGGCAATGGGAAAAGCCGTGAGCCGGGGTGAATCCGACCATCTGAATTTTTTCATTTGACCAGCCTACACATCTGTTCCCTGCAGCTTGCTGCCGGAAGCTTCAATTTTAACGAGTGGTTGTGATAGTATCAGCTAAAAACTTTTTGAATATCAGCATTACTATAGATTGTCAAGATTAACTCGTGCCCCGTAATCCCCTGCCGATTATGTCCCCATAACCCGATTGCGCTCGGCATCGGATTTGCGAATATAGTTCGGTGCCAGCGAAGCGACATCACCGTACTGCCCAAGGGTAAAGCGCCTGCGGCTTAAAAATGCTACCGATGAAGCGCGAAGCGTATGGCGTCCTTCCAGGGGAAAATGTGCCAGTTTTCCCAGGACAGTCCTGATTTTTTCCTGATATATCCGGGCACCCGTACCGACGAAAAGGCAGGGTTCGTCGATGCCGTTCAGTGCCTCTTGCGGGTCAAGCGCCTTTTCGGCCCCTTCGGGTTGTAATTCACTGTTGTTGAAACGATAACGACCGCAATACACCTGTTTTTTGCGGGCATCGATCATCGGGCAGATCAACCCGGAACTCTCGTTGCATTGCCAGGCCAACGCGGCCAAACTTGAGATTCCCACCACCGGTTTGCCCAGCGAAAAAGCCAGGCCCTTCACGGTGCTGATGCCGATTCTCACCCCCGTAAAGGATCCCGGTCCAAGGCTGACAGCAAATCCATCCAGAGCCGTCAGTTTCAACGCTGCGGCATCTAAAACCGATGCAATAAACGGCATCAGGTGCTTTGAGTGTGTCTGGCCGGGCATGGCGGTCAGCTCCGAGCGCAGGGTGTCATCTTCGATGATGGCCACACTGCAGCTGTCCGTGGCTGTATCAATCGCGAGTAGCTTCATAGCTTGCATGAAAATCGATGAAAAGCGTGGTTTTTCATTGGATTGGGGTGCGTTATTTTCCCTTATCCAGCGAATGCTCCAGCACCTGTGACATATGCCGCACCGGGACAAATTGGATGCGACGTTTTATGTTCGGTGGAATCTCCGTTAGATCTTTTTTATTTTTTTCGGGAAAAATAATCGTGCGGATACCGGCCCGCAGTGCGCCAAGGGCTTTTTCCTTCAGGCCGCCGATGGGCAGAACACGGCCCCGGAGCGTCACCTCACCGGTCATGGCCACGTCATTGCGCACCGGCTTTCCGGTCAATGCCGAAACCAGGGCCGTCGCCATGGCAACGCCGGCCGATGGGCCATCTTTGGGAATTGCCCCGGCCGGCACGTGGATGTGAATGTCCAGGCTCTCAAAATTGCATCCTTTTAATTCCTTTGCTTTAAGGCTCGAGCGCGCATAGGTCAGCGCCGCCCGTGCGGATTCCTGCATTACATCCCCAAGTTGACCGGTTACAATCAATTCCCCCTTACCGTCAATCAGTGAAGCCTCAACGTAAAGCACTTCTCCGCCGGCCTGGGTCCAGGCCATGCCGGTGGCCAGCCCGACCTGGCTTTTTTCCTGGTCCATCTCGGAAATATAGCGCGGCACCCCGAGAAATTTATGCAGGTTGCCCCGGGTGATCCGGAAAGTCTTTTTTTCGCCCTCAGCAATCTGTCTGGCCGCCTTGCGACAGATCGTTCCGATTGCACGTTCCAGATTTCGCAAGCCGGCTTCAAATGTATACTCGCTGATAATCTGCCGCATCGCTGCCGGGCTGATGGACAGCTGCCGTGGCTTAAGCCCATTTTCCTTAATCTGCCGGGCCAGCAAATGCCTGTAAGCAATGGTAACTTTTTCTTCTTCGGTGTACCCGGAAAGCGTGATGACTTCCATTCGATCCAGCAGGGCCGAAGGGATGCTGTCGGTTACATTGGCCGTCAGAATAAAAATTACTTTTGACAGGTCGAAAGGAATATTTAAAAAATGATCGGAAAAATCGGTGTTCTGTTCGGGATCCAGGGCCTCCAGCAAAGCCGATGAAGGATCCCCTCTGAAATCCGCGCCCAGTTTATCGATTTCGTCCATCATAAATACCGGGTTGTTCGTGCCGCACTGTTTCAACCCTTGCAGAATACGGCCCGGCAAAGCGCCAATGTATGTGCGACGGTGACCGCGAATTTCAGCTTCATCACGAATCCCTCCCAGGGAGATGCGCACGAACTTGCGTTTCAGCGCCCGGGCGATTGACTGGCCCAGAGAAGTCTTGCCGACTCCCGGAGGCCCAACAAAGCAAAGAATCGGGCCTTTCATGGCGGCATTGAGCTTGCGAACGCTTAAATATTCCAGGATGCGATCCTTGATCCGCTCCAGGCCGTAATGATCCCGGTCCAGAACGGCTTTGGCCTTTTTAATATCGATACGGTCCTTGGATGATTTGTTCCATGGCATCTCCACCAGCCAGTCCAGGTAAGTGCGAACCACGGTGGATTCAGCTGATTCCGGATGCATCTGTTCCAGCCGTTTCAGTTGGCGGCGGGCTTCGCTCCGGGCTTCTTTGGGCATTCGGGCGCT
>JAOZPY010000252.1 GCA_029932495.1 Desulfobacterales bacterium | reverse complement strand
CATGATTTTTTTGCCCTTTACCTGCCCCAGCTGGCCCTGGCAGTCATGATCCCGGTAGCCATTGCGGCTTTTGTTTTCCCGGTGAGCTGGGCGGCCGGAGGACTCTTGCTGGCAACCGCCCCGCTGATTCCACTGTTCATGGTGCTGGTGGGCATGGGCGCCGAGAATATCAGCCAGCGCCACTTTCAGGCCCTGGGACGCATGAGCGCGCACTTTCTAGACGTTTTGCAGGGTCTGGCAACACTGAAACTGTTTGGACGCAGCCGGGATGAAGAAAAAAATGTGGCCCGGGTCTCTGACGCGTATCGTCACCGGACCATGCGTGTTTTGCGCGTTGCTTTTCTGTCATCGGCCGTGCTGGAATTTTTCAGTTCCATGGCCATTGCGCTGGTGGCGGTTTACCTCGGGATGCGCTATCTGGGCTATTTTAATTTCGGCAGTTACGGCCAACCGCTCACGCTGGCGGGGGGGGTTTTCATTTTACTGCTGGCGCCTGAATTCTATCTGCCCCTGCGCGAACTCGGGGCTCACTATCATGCCCGGGCGGCAGCCATCGGTGCGGCTGATAAAATTATGCAGATCCTGGCGACACCGGTGCCCGACTCGGGCGGGGAGCCGGTGGTGATGGAAGATCCGGATTCGATTCATATCCAGGGCCTCAATCTGCATCTGGCTTACGGGAAAGCAAGGCGGTCTGCGTTAAAGGGTGTTGATTTTGAAATCACCGCCGGCCAGCGGGTGGTAGTGGTGGGCGCCAGCGGGGCCGGTAAAACGACCCTGCTGAATATTTTGCTGGGATTTTTACAGCCGGATCGCGGGCGGCTGCTGATCAACAACACCCCGTTGTCCCGGCTGGATCCGGATGACTGGCGCAGGCATATCGCCTGGATCGGGCACAACCCGGTCCTGTTTGCCGGGACAATCCGGGAAAATATTTGTCTGGCAAAGCCGGAAGCAATCGAGGATGAAGTTCGGCAGGCCGCCCGGGCCGCCCGGGTGCTGGATTTTTGCGTCCATCTGCCCCGGGGGTTGGATACCCCGGTGGGCGAACAGGGGTTGGGGCTGTCCCGCGGCCAGGCCCAGCGGGTGGCTCTGGCCCGGGCTTTTTTGAAAAATGCACCACTGGTGCTGCTGGATGAGCCCACTGCCGGCCTTGATGTGCAGAATGAACTGCTGGTGATCCAAGCTCTGGAAGATTTGACGCGCAACCGGACGGTGCTGATGCTGGCCCATCGGCTGGCCGGCATTGAAAAGGCGGATCGCATCCTGGTGATGGCAGACGGCCGAATCGTTGAACAGGGAAGTTATCCACAGCTGATGGCTGCCGGCGGGGCATTTTTCCGACTGGCAACCCGCAGGCAGAAAGCAACCGCCAATGACTGACAGTGGACGCCATTCTGATTCTTTTGTCGGGCTGTTTTTGCGTCACTTCAAGGCAATGGCCCTGGGTGCGGCAGCGGGCCTGGCGGCCATCGCCGCGTCTGTCGGTCTGCTGGCGCTGGCAGGCTGGTTTATATCTGCCGCGGCGTTTGCCGGTCTGGCCCTGGTCAACGCGCATCTGTTTAATTTCTTTTACCCCGCCATCGGGGTGCGGTTGCTGGCCATCATCCGCACGGTGGCGCGTTACGGTGAACGAATCGTTTCCCACGATGCCACCTTTCGTATCCTTGCCAGCCTGCGCACCTGGTTTTACCGCAACCTGGAGCCCCTGGCACCCGGCCGCCTGATGCATTACCGCAGCGCTGATCTTTTAAACCGGATCGTGGCGGATATCGAAGCGCTGGACAATCTTTACCTGCGCGTGCTGTCGCCCAGTGTGATCGCTGCGATGCTGTCGGCCGGGATGCTGATTTTTTTGTGGCGCTTTGACCCTTTCATCGCCTTGGCCACCCTGCTGGCAATGGCGGTCGGCGGGGTTATTGTGCCTGCTTTTACGGCCGGCCTCGGTGCGGCGGCCGGTCGCCGGTTGGCCCGCCAAAACGCCCATTTGCGTATCACGATTGTTGAAAGTCTGCAGGGGCTGTCGGAACTACTTGTTTTTGGCGCCCGCGCGCATCGCCTGGATATTGTCCGGCAGGTCCAGTGCCGCCAGATTAAAGACCAACGGTTCATGAGTCATCTGCGGGGTGCCTCATCGGCAGCGCTGACGCTGGTTTCCGGGGGCGCTGTTTTGACGGCCACTTACCTGGGGGCGGGTCTGGTCAACCGCGGCGTCCTGGATGGTGCGCAGCTGGCACTGGTGGCATTGGCCGTGATGGCCGCTTTTGAAGCAATCTGGCCGCTGCCGGCTGCCTATCAGTATCTCGGGCACACCCGGGAGGCTGGCCGCCGCCTGATGGAAATCGTGGACGCTCGACCGATGGTAAAATTCCCTCCCCGGACGGTAGCCCTCCCCCAACAGTTTGATTTGCATTTCGAGCAGGTCGGCTTTCGCTATCACTCGGACGCTGCGCCGGCGCTTGCTGACGTACAGTTTGATGTGCCGCCGGGCGGGCGGGTGGCGGTGGTGGGGCAGACCGGCGCCGGAAAAACCTCTCTTATCAACCTGCTGGTGCGTTTTTGGGATCCGCAGCAGGGGCGTATCCTGATAGGGGGACAAGACATCCGCAGCTTATCGGAGACAGACCTGCGCCGTTGCATTTCGGTAGTCTCTCAGCAGGCACACATGTTTGCTGCGACCCTGCGTAAAAATTTGCTGCTGGCCCGCCCGCAGGCCACCGAGGCTGAATTGGTTGCCGCGCTGGAGCGCGTTCAGCTGCTTGATTTTGTCAAAGGTCTGCCCGAGGGATTGGATACCTGGATCGGGGAGTTCGGCAAACAGTTGTCTGCCGGCCAGGCCAGGCGCCTGGCCCTGGCCCGGGCCGTATTGCATGATGCCCCTGTCTGGGTGCTGGACGAACCCACCGAGGGGCTGGATCGGATTACCGAGCAGCAGCTGATGACGGCCCTAGACGAACTGACCGTCGATCGAACCCTGCTGCTGATCACCCATCGGATGATGGGACTTGAGCGCATGGACGACATTGTCCTGCTGGAGGAAGGGCGCGTTGTTGCCCGGGGATCCCATGAAAATCTATTGAACAGCAGCCCACGCTATGCCGCCCTGCAGATGGGCGAGCCGTGGCAGTAAAAACGGCCGCCCGGCAGCGGGAAATGGCATGCAGTTTTTTAAATCCAACCGATTAAAAAGAGGTGGCGCATGGACGAGTTGAGCAAAATGACGGCCGGGCAGATGGTGTCCCTTTTAAAAGGGAAAGAAATAACTCCCCTGGATCTCATCGATATCGCCGAGCAGAGAATCAATGCGGTCGATGGTAGTGTAAATGCCATGCCGACGGTATGTTTTGATCGAGCCCGAGAGCATGCCAGGCAGATCATGGGCCATCCCCCGGCGGATCCTCCCGGGCATTACCTGTATGGACTGCCCATCGCGGTAAAGGATCTTTGTGATGTCAAGGGCGTGAGAACCACCTATGGCTCTCCGATACTCAAGGATAACATTGCACAGCAGTCGGATATCCTGGTGCAGGTTTTGGAAAAAAACGGGGCCATCGTCGTCGGAAAATCCAACACCCCGGAGTTTGGAGCCGGTGGCAATACTTTCAACGAAGTTTTCGGGGCGACGCTGAATCCCTGGAATACCGATAAGACCTGCGGGGGATCTTCCGGGGGGTCTGCCGTGGCCCTGGCCACCGGTCAGGTGTGGCTGGCCACCGGCAGCGATCTGGGGGGTAGCCTGCGTATTCCGGCCAGCTTCTGTTCGGTGATCGGATTGCGGCCCAGCCCGGGAAGAATCGCCAGCGGGCCACGGCCTTTTTTGTTTGACAGCATGGGGGTTGACGGGCCTATGGGTCGTTGTGTGAGGGATGTGGCCCTGATGCTGGACGCCCAGGCCGGCCATCATCCGGCTGACCCGCTGTCTTTGCCCGCACCGGCCGTTTCCTACCGCGAGGCGGTCGACCACCCGGTAAAACCCGCAAAAGTCGCCTACAGTCCGGATCTCGGGGGAATACCCGTCGATCCGGAGGTCGCCGCCATCTGTCGGAAAGCGGCCGAATCGTTTTCAGCACTGGGGGTGGCGGTAGAAGAAGTCGATTTGGATTTGAGCGGTGTCGAGGATATTTTCAATACCTTGAGAGCATTTTTGTTTACCGGCTATATCGGTCGGCAGGTGCTCGAAAATCACCGGGACAAACTGAAGCCCGAAGTGATCTGGAATATCGAAAAAGGGCTCAAGCTCAGTGCACAGGACGTCGCGGCCGCCGAGATCGCCCGCGCGCAGGTGTACCGTAAGTTTTACGATTTGTTTGGCGAGTATGATGTGCTGCTCTGCCCAACGGTGCTCACCAAGCCTTTTGATGTCGGCATTCGCTATCTGGAGCAATTCGGTGGGAAGAAATTTGACACCTACGTCAGCTGGTTGATGATGACCTTTGCCATTACCGTCACTTCCTGTCCGGCGATATCGGTGCCCTGCGGGTTCAGTGCGGACGGGCTTCCCATTGGGCTGCAGATGGTGACCGCTGCCCAGCGTGAAGACTTGCTGCTGAGTACGGCGGCGCTGTTTGAAGACATGGCCGGGTTGCACCGGTTGGTGCCCGTTAATCCACGACCAGCGAAATCCAGTTAGCTGCCATGGGGCGCCTGTCAGACAACGGACAACTGATAAATAAATTGTGGGGAGAACCATGGACCGCATGTCGCTGAAAAAATTGTTTGAAGACAGTTGTGCTCGCTGGGGTGAAAAAGCAGCGCTCACATATTTTCGCAATGGCCAAGTGGAAACCGTTCTGACTTATGCGCAGCTGGACCGGGATGCCAACCGGCTGGCTTATATCTTTCAGGAACTGGGCGTGGCAAAAGGAGACCGGGTGATTCTTTTTATTCAAAAGTCCCTGATTGCCGCTGTCTCCCATGTGGCGTTGCAAAAATTGGGTGCAGTTGAAGTCCCGCTGAATCC
>JAOZPY010000251.1 GCA_029932495.1 Desulfobacterales bacterium | reverse complement strand
TATACATACTTGCTGATCAAATCCTCCAGATCAATGGCTGATTCGGTTTCAGTTATCTGGTCGCCATCCTTAAGGTACTCATCGTCACCACCGGGGGAAATCTTGATAAATTTATCGCCGATAATTCCCTGGGTTTTTATCGAGGCGATCACATCAGTCTGCAGTTTCACCTCGGGAAAAATCGCCAGCTCCACCTGGGCCATGTCATCCTTATCAAGGGATATTTTTTCCACCTTGCCCACCAGGACGCCGGCAATTTCCACCCTGGCACCTGCCTTCAGGCCGGAAACCGAATCAAATTGGGCGTAGATCCTGGTATACTTCTTCCCGAACAGATTGATGCCACCCAGGTTGACAGCCAGATAGGCAACCCCCAACATGCCTATCAACATGAAAATGCCAACCGCCAACTCTACATTAAAGCGTTTCTTAGCCATACTTCTAATTCCCCGAAATGAAAATGCCTCTATTTATTTTTACAGTCCGGCAGCCAGTTCCAAATCTTCAATCTCGCTGGAGTACATCTTGCCCATCACCCGTTCAACGAAAGCCCGCACCAATGGCTTTTCACAGCGCTGAAGCTCCTCAGGGGTCGCGCAAATCTGGATCACGCCCTCATGGAGCAAGGCAATATAATCAGCCAGGTTGAATATTTTCGGAATGTCATGACTGACAATGATGCTGGTATAACCCAGCTTCTGCTGGGTTTCGTGAAACATCTGATATACTTCATGACTCCTCACCGGATCAAGGCCGGTAGTCGGCTCATCAAAAAGGAGGATTTCCGGATTCAGCTGCAAGGCCCGGGCCAATCCCACCCGTTTCTTCATGCCACCGCTGAGCTGGGCCGGATATTTATCTTCGCTGCCGGACAAATCCAGCAGTTCCAGGGTCGCCCTGACCTTCTCGCGAACTTCGGCGGCCGGCATCCGGGTCCGCTCGCGCAACGGCAAGGCAATATTGTCAAAAACCGTCAGGGAATCGAACAAGGCCGCCCCCTGAAACAAAACTCCGAACCGGGTACGCAGCTTTTTCAACTCCGGCCCTCTGAGTCTGGTAACATCCTGGCCCTCAACGATCACCTGGCCGGCGTCGGGAGCGATCAATCCCAGGATATGTTTGAGCAGAACGCTTTTTCCCTGGCCGCTTTCCCCGACGATAACGGTGGTAAAACCCCGGCGAATAGGCAGGTTGACACCCCTCAGGACTTTCTGGTCACCAAAGGATTTTTCTATCCCGATCAACTCTATACAGCAGTTTTCACACGTCATACGAATCTATGCACCATCACCTTAGATCATACATTACAGCAGCAGCGAGGTAATCACGTAGTCGGCCACCAGGATGGCCACCGATGAAATTACCACCGCGTGGGTGGTCGCCCGACTCACCCCTTCGGCGCCAAAACCATTCCGGCTCTTATGAACCCAGTAACCGCGGTCGGCGCAGATCCAGACAATCAGAATCGCGAAACAGATGGACTTGATAAAACACATGCGGATGTCAGCAGCCATCACCGACGATTTCATGGTTGACAGGTAGGCGCCTTCGCTGCCGCCCAGCAGCCGCACCCCGACCAGGAAGCCACCCATCAGCCCGACAATATTGAAAATGGCCGTCAACAGGGGCAGGGAAAGGATGCTGGCCACCACCTTCGGTGAAATGAGGTAGCGGTAGGGGTCGATGGCCATACATTCAAGGGCGTCGATCTGCTCGGAAATTCTCATGATGCCTACTTCGGCACAGATGGAGGAACCGACCCGGCCGGTAACCATCAGGCCGGTCAGCACCGGTCCCAGCTCCCGAACCAGGCTCAGGGCAACCGCCGAACCCAGGGCCCCCTCAGCCCCGAACATTCTCAGGGTATAATGCCCCTGCAGGCCAAGGACCATGCCGACGAAGGCGCCGGTAAAAAATATCACCGTGAAGGACGTCGCCCCAATCACATGAATCTGCTTGATGATCGGCATGATTTTGAAAGGCGGGCGAAAAATCCCCACCACCGACCAGAAAAGAAAAACCCCGGCACGACCGATCTCTTTCAGAATGCTTAAGCCTTTGGCGCCAAGATTTTCCAACCACTCAATCATAAAAAACAACCATCAGTTTTATATTATTAAAATATATTTATAAATATCTACCCAGTAACCAACAGCATGTCAATAAAATATTTGCCGGAGCCGTCCCTTCACGGCAAAATTATCCCCCCCTGGGAACCAGTGGTCGCTCCAACCGGTTCGACCGCCGCAGTCACGCAGTCGGAGGCCGGAAATCGCTCCAGGTCAACAGTGATCCAGCGGTCAACCGGGACCTCCAACATCTCCCAGCCGGCGATCGTCGCCATGTTCAGCAGATCTTCCCGGCCGATGCCGGCCTGGCGGTACAGTTCAAGCTCCTGGAAGAAAACCCGGCCATGGGAGACATTGTAGGAACCGGAATCGGTGCCGATGGTCAACGGGGTACCGACTTCATGGGCAAAATTGATCATTTCCAGCTGGCGACGGTAGTTTTTTTCAATGATCTGGAGCTGAACCGCCGAAAAACGGCCGTCCGGGTCCTGCAGCTGATTGGCCATCGCCGCTACCGTCGGAGTCCAGTAGATCCGCCGATCAGCCATCATCTTCAAGGTGTCCCGGCCAATGAAATAGCCGTGCTCAAGGCTGTGGGCCCCGGCTTCCACTGCCAGCCGACAGGCCGCGTCAGAATTGACATGGACCATGACTTTCTTGCCATGACGCCTGGCCGTCACCACAATTTTTTCCAGTTCGTCGGCGGACCACTGGGTTTTGCCGACAACGCCGTACTCGTCAAAGGAAACCAGACCGGTCAGCAGCACCTTGACAAACCCCGCTGGCGTCGAGACAATTTTCTCCTCCAGGTCCACCTGCCGCCGGTCGCCGATAAAAGCACCATAATACCCCGGCTTGAAAAGCGCCGGACCGGTGCGCACCACCTGGAGCGGCGAAAAATCCAAACCCTCCAGGCAGCCATCGCGATCCCCGGCATCACGCACCAACCCGATGCCGGCATCATACTGCCGCCGGGCATTTTCCCGGGGCTCACCCCCGAGGCTCAGGTGCAGGTGAGTATCAACAAAAGCCGGGCACTTCAACAAGGCAGCACTCCTTACATGTAATGACCATTTTCGACAAACACTCTCAAAGCAAATTGCCAAGCTATTTTACGAAACCAAGGCGCAATGTAAAACGAAATTCTTACCCTATAAAAAACCAAGCGTCAAGCCTAAAGAGACCGCCTGAGACCCCCTCAAAAGCCCTTGTCATCAGGATAAAACTGTGTTACTAGCATACCTCCAGCGAAACTGAAGGTGGTTTAGAAAAACAAGGATTTTTGTCTAAACACTAAAGCTGCCAGTCATTGTAACTATGGTAATATATTATACGTTTTGATATTTACAGTGCAAGCCAGGCGCCATGATCAAGCTAAAGAGACTCTTTTTCAAGGCAGCCTGAAATATGGTTAACGTTGTCCGACTATCTGTTTTCAACATTATTCTTCAGGGAGGAAAACATGAGTTATCAATTCATGAACATCGACATTGCTGATGGAGTGGGAATCATCTGGCTTAACCGGCCCCCGGCAAATTCATTGAACGTCGAGATAGTGGAAGAACTGGCGCAGGCCTTTGCCGAGCTGCGCGACAACGATGAGGCCAAAGTCCTGCTGATCGCCAGCAAAATTCCCGGTTTCTTCGTTGCCGGGGCGGACATCAAGATGTTTGTCGAAATGACCCCTGACCAGGCCTGGGATATTTCCGCCCGACTGCAGGAAGTCAATCAGATGCTCGAGGACATGCCGAAACTCTCCATCGCCGTCATCAGCGGCTACGCTCTGGGCGGCGGGCTGGAACTGGCCCTGGCCTGCGATTTCCGCTTCATGGCCGAAAGCGTCACCATCAAGGACAAGGAACGCACCCCGACCCTCGGCCTGCCGGAGACCACCCTCGGCATTCTGCCCGGTGCCGGCGGCACCCAGCGTCTGTCCCGTCTCCTCGGCCCTAAGAAAGCCCTGTACTTTATCGCCACCGCTACCCAGATCAAACCCCGGGACGCCCTGGAACTGGGACTGGTGGAAAAACTGTTTCCCGGCGATGAATTGATTGAGCAGTCCATTGCTTTTGCTAAAGAGATGGCCACCAAGGCGGTAGTCGGCATCGGCTGCGCCAAGAAATCTATCTATCAGGGTTTCAACAAGGAAATGAAAGACGGGCTACGTCTTGAATGCGACGCCTTCAGGGAAGCTTTTGCCAGCGACGATGCCACCGAAGGATTGAATGCCTTTGTCGACAAAAGAAAACCGGTTTTTAAAGGGAAATAGGATTTCCGGTTTTTCTCGCCCCAGGACCTGTTGGGGCAGCTCCACAAAACAAAGGGACCATGTACTTGGAAGTACATGGTCCCTTTTACTGTTCATCCGTCTCCGCAACTCAGGCTGGATGTTTTCTCCGGATGCATACCAGACCGAAAAGTCCCGAACCTAAAAGCCAGACCGGAGCGGGAACCGGAACACTGCTGCAACAACGCTGGCCCAAAACCGCATTAACACTTGAGGACGTAAACTGCATCGCCGTTGGACTTACAAGGGTATAGGCAAAATCATTAGAGAAATCCATTCCCAGATATGTATAGCAATTCCCCGCGTCATCGCCTTCATAAAACATGATTGTTTGAGTTGTAAGATCCCAAGCGGCATAAAAGTTTTCACCTCCCATGGATACTAAGCCTGTATCAGACATAAAAGGGATATCAGTCACTTGAATCTCCGGCCCGTTATCAGCACCATTACTGATCGCACCGGCATCAAGGGAATAACGCTTGACGAAAGAATCCGTATTAAGAAACACCTGTACATCACCAAGACCCTCAAAGGTGCCGTCGCCATTGACGGCAGTTATGGACCAGCCATCAGACCAATCGATAGTGATGGAAAAGGCGGACGCACTCCACCACTGCCCCTGAGCATCCGTAAAATCAAACGTAGC
>JAOZPY010000250.1 GCA_029932495.1 Desulfobacterales bacterium | reverse complement strand
AAACGTGGCCATCCAGCCCGGGGGCAAGCCCACCATCGGCAAATTTTTTCTGGCCATGATGAACCCGGGCGACGAGGTGCTGTATCCCAATCCGGGATATCCCATCTATGAGTCTTTGATCGGATTTCACGGCGGTCGGGCGGTTCCCTACACCTATGTCGAGGGGAGCGACAATTTTGAGATCGACCTGGAGATGCTCGAAAAACAGATCACTCCGCGCACGAAACTGCTGGTCCTCAATGACCTGCAAAATCCCACCGGCGCCGAATGCTCCAAGGCAGAGCTTGAAAGGCTGGCCGAACTGGTGCTCGAACACGACCTGTACGTCCTGTGCGACGAAGCCTATTTCGATATTCGCTATACCGGCCGGAGCATATCGTTTGCGTCTGTGCCCGGCATGGCCGAGCGCTGCCTGATTTTATACACTTTCTCCAAGAAATTTGCCATGACCGGCTGGCGCCTGGGAGCGGCCATCGGCCCCGAGCCGCTCATCGAAGTGATCACCAAGCTCAATGTCAATGATGAGTCCTGCCCGAATCACTTCATCCAGTATGGGGCCCTCGAGGGGCTCACCGGCGATCAAACAGAAGCCAAAAAAATATTGCGCACATTGGAAAAACGTCGGGATGCGGCCGTTGGGATTTTAAACAGTATCGAGGGGGTGCACTGCTTTTGCCCCAACGCCACCTTTTACCTGTACCCCGAGGTCACCGGGGCCATGCAAAAAAAGGGAATGGCCGATTATGACGAGTTTCGCCGCCGGGTACTGCAGGAAACCGGGGTCTCATTTTGCACCCGCCTGCACTTTGGCCACCCCCTGGAAGGTGAAGACAGATTTTACATCCGCCTGGCCTACTCGGGCATCAACACCGCCGCAATCAAGGAGGGGCTGGGAAAGTTCAAAACCTTTATTGAAAGTTAGATTGCGCCCGTCCACCTGAAAAAATCCGTCCTGATTTTTTCATCATCAACAAGGCTGCTGGGAATATCCCTGGTAACGGCGGATAAACGGATCCTGGAATTTTTATAAGTCCAATCAACACGGTGAAAGTGGTTTCAAAATCTTAGATTACCCCCCTCATCCCAGCCGTGCAGGCGATAGTAGTCGCTGAGCATGCTTTCCATTTCCTCTTCGGTGATCACCTTGCCGCTGTCGGCCAGGGGCCGGTGCAGGGCTTTTGTCAGCCGTTCATCTTCGGGCTGCATGCCTTCACGCAGGTTAAATTGTCGAACCAGGTCGGCAATCCCGTGCGCCTTTTTCTTGAGGTCAGCCCCGCCCGTTTCCAGGCCGGTAACGGCACGCACCACTTGTGCCAGCGGCTCCCACACGTAAAAATCCCGGTAAAAGCGGCACAGCACCAGGGTATCGAAAATGGTCAGGCGATCTTCCATTTCGATCAGCAGCTCGGCCTTGCCCTCGATCTTTTCGGACGGGACCATGCCGGAAAGCTCCAGTTTATAAAAAGTGGTCCGCAAATGGCAGGCCCCGCGATCCGAGGTGGCATAGGCCAGGCCCATGCCCTTGAGCGCCCGGGGGTCATAGCCGGCCGGCTCCAGCCCCTTGACATGCACGGCGATATCCTCCAGCCCCCACTGGCTGGCGGCATGCTTGATTCCCTCGGCCAGCACCTCCCCGATTCCTTGCCTGCGGGCGATTTGATGCAGCAGCTCCGCAATGGCATCCACGTTGCCGTAATCGATGGCATAATCGATTTTTCCCCGCCGCACCGCTTCAATGGTAAAGGCACACAAATTTCCCGCGGTGATGGTGTCCATGCCCAGCCGGTCGCAAATATCATTTAAATAGGCAATCTCTTCAATACTGTCGATCAGGCACAGCCCGCCAAAAGCGTAAATGGTTTCGTATTCCGGCCCTTCGATTTTCAGCCCGGCATGACGTCCTTGCTTGACAGTGCCCAGCTGTCCGCAGGCCATGAAGCACTTGGCACAGGCATTGGGGATGGGCGCCATTTTTTCAACCAGCGCTTCAGCACTGATTTTCTCCCAGCTGTCATAGGTCCCCCGGGTCCAGTAACGGGTGGGAAACGCCCCGGCTGTGTTGGTCATTTTCACCAGCATGGGGGTTCCCAGACTGCGGTAAGCATTGGCGGCCGGACTGTCCTTGTACTTGGTGATGATTTTTTTGGAAAAGGCCTTGACCGCCGCCGGATCAGCATGGGCGCGCCTGCGGTCGCCGGTAAACAGGATGCCCTTGAGCTTCTTGGCGCCCATCACCGTACCCGGGCCGGTCCGGCCGGCCGAGCGCCAGTAGTCGTTTTCAATCACCGCGAAGCGCACCTGGTTTTCTCCGGCCGGCCCGATGACCACCGCCCCTTTTTTGCGGTATTCGCTTTTGGCAAATCGCTCTTTGACGGCATCTTCGGCCGCATAGGTCTCCATACCCCAGATATCGCCGGCATCGTGAAAATCCACGCCCTGCGGATGGATGGCCAGTACCGTGGGTTTTTCGGCCGCGCCCCGGATTACAATGGCGTCGAAACCGGCCGCATCGATGGCATCCGGTGTTCTACCCCCGCAATAAGACTCGGTGAACAGCCCGGTTAACGGGCTTTTGGTATACACCCCGTAGCGGCACGAGCCCCAGACGGTGCTGCCGCCCAGCGGTCCGGTGGCAAAAATCAGGTTGTTTCCCGCCGCCAGCGGATCCACCCCCGGCGGGTTGAGCTCCACCAGCAGATGAGCGGCCAGACCCTTGCCTCCCAGGTATTTTTCCAGCACGTCATCGCTGACGGCTTGAATGTCAAACTGTGCCCTGTTCAGATCAATTGTTAAAATGCGCCCGTAAAATCCATCCATGATGTGACTCCTGCCTGCCATATTGTTTTACCGCCACAAAAATCATTTTAACGGGTAACAGTCAACCTGTTTTTGGTTTTAGATTTAAACCCGCTGTTAGAGCAGGTGGCAGGCGGCAAAGTGACCGGGCTCCATTTCCTTCATCTCCGGCGTCTGCTCGGCGCAGATCTTCTGCGCTCGGGGGCAGCGGGTACGAAAAGCGCAGCCCGACGGCGGGTCGACCGCACTGGGAAGATCCCCCTGCAGCAGGGTACGCGTGATTTTTTTGCGAGGATCCGGGATGGGTATGGCAGACAGCAGCGAACGGGTGTAAGGGTGCTGGGGATGATGGTAGATATTGTCAGCCGGGGCAATTTCGACAATTTTTCCCAGGTACATAATGGCCACCCGCGTAGAAATATGCTCCACCACGGCCAGGTCATGGGAAATAAACAGGTAGGACAGTTCCAGCTCATCCTGCAGCCGGACCATCAGATTAATGATCTGGGCCTGGATGGAAACGTCCAGGGCCGAGACCGGCTCATCAGCGATAATTAGTGCCGGATTCAGTGTCAGCACCCGGGCAATGCCGATGCGCTGGCGCTGCCCACCGGAAAATTCATGGGGAAAACGCCGCATGTAATCCGGTTCCAGCCCCACTTTTTCCAGCACGGCGGCCACCCGCTCGGCGCGCTCGTTTCGGGCGCCGATGCCATGGACCTGCAACGGCTCACCGACAATATCTTCAACCGTCATGCGCGGATTCAGGGATGCAAAGGGATCCTGAAAAATCATCTGGGCGTTGCGGCGAAACTGCTTAAGCCGGTGCTCGGAAAAGCGGGCCACATTTTGCCCTTCAAAGTTGATCTCGCCCGACGTGGGTTCGATCAACCGTAAGATGGCCCGGCCGGTGGTGGTTTTGCCGCAGCCGGATTCGCCCACCAGTCCCAGCGTTTCTCCCCTGTCAAGGGAAAAACTGACGCCGCTGACCGCAAAAACAAAGCGCGGCGGCTGAAAGAATCCCGTTTTTTTCAGCGAAAAGCTTTTGACCAGGCCTTTGACTTCCAACAGCGGGTCGCTCTTTTTATGTTCTGCGGATGCAGGCAACCAGATGTCCTTTTTCGATTTCGGTTAACTTCGGCTTGACCTGCCGGCAGGCGTCGATGCGCTCCGGACATCGGTCGGCAAACTTGCACCCGGCAATCTCACCGTAAGGCGGCGGGACCACGCCCTTGATCTCCTCTAAGAATTTCTTGCGCCGCCCGGCCACCGGCAGAGAACGCAGCAACGCCATGGTATATGGGTGGGACGGATGCTCGAACAGGGTCAGCACATCGGCCTGCTCCACTTTCTGCCCGGCATACATCACCACCACCCGCTGGGCGGTGGTGGCCACGATTCCCAGATCATGGGTAATCAGGATCATGGCCATCTTGAATTTTTCTTTCAGCCGCAGCATGAGATCCAGAATCTGGGCCTGAATAGTCACATCCAGGGCTGTGGTGGGTTCATCGGCGATCAGCACCGCCGGATTGCAGCCCAGGGCCATGGCAATCATGGCCCGCTGGCGCATGCCGCCGCTCAATTCATAGGGATAGGCCTTCATCACCCGGGCCGGCGAGGGGATCTCGCAGGCCGCCAGCATGTCCGCGGCTTTTTGGCGGGCGGCCTTGCCCGACAGGCTGCGGTGCAAGGTAAAAACTTTTGACAGCTGGTAGCCGATGGTAAACACAGGGTTCAAGGAGGTCATGGGCTCCTGGAAAATCATGGAAATCCGGTTGCCCCGGATGCGACGCATCTCTCCCATGGACAGCTCCAGCAGATTGCGGCCTTCAAAAAAGATTTTGCCGGAAACGATTTCTCCGGGGGGAATGGAGATCAGCCGTAAAACTGAAAGGGCGGCCACGCTCTTGCCGCAGCCCGACTCTCCCACTACCCCCAAAGTTTCGCCCGGATAAACATCGTAACTGACCCCGTCCACAGCGCGGGCAATGCCTTCCGGCGTGTGAAAATAGGTCCGCAAATCCTCGATGGCCAGCACCGGTTTATGTGCAGCTGTTGTCATCATCGGTTCTCGAATAAAACACTTACATCTGAATGTAAAAACAGTTTAAAAATGTTAGATCATGCCTGTGGGCGAGGCGCAATTCGCCGAAAAAACGGAGCGTACACGTTAGTACGTGAGTATTTTTCGGAGGATTGCAACAAAACACAAAGGCATTAGATA
>JAOZPY010000249.1:3190-5031 GCA_029932495.1 Desulfobacterales bacterium | reverse complement strand
TTTTGCGTTCCCGGTCGATATAACTGAAGGTGCCGTGCTCATTGATGAAAGAATTAAGCAGCCAGCTGATGATACTGATCATCAATGAGCCGAAAATGGCTGCCCAGAACCCGCGCACATCGAAACCGGAGATGACACCGGATGCCATTTTCAACATCAGCGCGTTGATCACGAAGGTAAAAAATCCCAGGGTAAGAATATTGAGCGGAAGGGTCAGCAAAAGAGCAATGGGTCTAAAAAAAGCGTTTAATATTCCGAGCATGGCGGCGGCAAAAAAAGCCGAAAAAAATCCGCTCACCCGGATGCTTTCGAGCAGATAGGACGTAAGCAGAATGGCTCCAGTCAGCGTGAGCCACCTGATGAAAATGCCATTCATTAAACCTCAGCCTGTTGCCCGTTGATTTTTTCCCGCAACAAATGGGAGCATCTGAAGGTGACCACGCGGCGCTGCGCCAGCATCATGTCATCACCGGTGGCTGGATTCCTGCCTCTACGCTGCTTTTTTTCCTTCACACAGAATTTTCCGAATCCGCTGATGAGCACATCTTCACCTTTTTCCAGAGTGCTTTTGATTTGCTCCAGAAGAATTTCGATCAGTTCGGCGGACTTGTTCTTCGGGAATCCAAGTTCATTGTGGATAACATCTACAATCTTGGCTTTTGTCAGTGTCATTGATCAGTTGCTCCTGTGCATCAAGAAATGGACTCTTATAGTACGGCTAACCCGGCTATCGGCGCAAAGCTAATGAAAACTTTTTGCTTTGTCAAGTAATTATGAGCATTCAAAACATAGAATTTGTTTTTTAGCCATAATTATTGATAGCCAGCCATCCGTTCAGGGCCTCTGGAACTGGTTTATCCGTCGGGCGAAAGAGCGATTGGAACGGATGCCTTGTAAAAGGTGCTTTGACCGATCATCCGATAACGCTTGACGGCCGCAGGGACAATCACGGAATTGCCTTTTTTGATTTCCAGGCGACCGTTGCTGCCTTCATCGTATAGATAGGTCTGCCCTTCGGTGCACAACAGGATTTCAACACTGCGGTTTTCCAAACTGATGTACGGCACCTTTTCTGGCACCCGCACCACTGAGAGGATAAACTCTTTCGCGTCACTGGCATAGACCCCTTCACCGGTGCCCGTTGCCCGGGGCTTCAAAATGTTGAGCGCTCGGGGCCTAAAATTAAGTACCCGCAATAATTCAGTAACATCGACATGTTTAGTCGTCAACCCTCCCCGCAGTACATTATCTGAATTTGCCATCAGTTCGATGCCCACCCCTTCCAGGTAGGCATGCAGCTCACCGGCCGGGAGAAACAGTGCCTGCCCGGGTTTCAATTCAATTAAATTCAAAAGCGCAGGGGCAAGAATTCCGATGTCCCCAGGGTATTCATTTGAAAGCTTTGTTATCCAGCTGCCCACTGATTTGCCATCCGAGTGCTGACGGACATTTCCCACGGCTTCCTCCAAAACGCTCTTGCGGCGGGTAGGTCCCATTTCCATTAACTGCGTAAAAAAGATCTTCAACCCGTTGGCGTCAGCCTGTTTTTGCAACATTGCCCGCTCAGCGGTCAGTGTTTCGGGACAAATCTTGCCGATCAGTTCTATAATTTCAGGGAGTTGTCTGAAACCACACATTGCCCAGAAAGCGGACAGAGCGCAAATGATCTCCGGTTTATGGTTGTCATCTTTGTAGTTACGGTTGAAGGCATCCAGGGGAATGCCGGCCCGATTTTCCCTTTCAAATCCCTGGCGCGCCTGATCCCGGTTGGGATGGGCCTGAATAGAAAGCGGCCGGTCGGCCGCCAGGACTTTAAACAAAAACGGCAAGCGGTTGCCGAA
>JAOZPY010000249.1:0-3090 GCA_029932495.1 Desulfobacterales bacterium | reverse complement strand
CGATATTGGATGCCAATTTTTTTCACTGACGGCATAATGGCAAACAGTCGACCGGATCGACAAGAGTATTATAAAGTTTATTTAACGTAATTTCAAATAGATAGCTATATTTTGTCTTTCAGAATTCTTGACGAAAAATAGCTTCTTGCTATAATGAATAATATTAATAATATATTACGCAGGTTGTCGCAAGTTCTTTTGACGTTTAGCAATTGCCCGGCCTGACGGAATTGTATTTCAACATCATGGTGATCGTCGAATCAGCAGGTATTACTGACAGGGGGAAAAAACGCGAGGGCAATGAAGATGCCTTGTTCCTTGATGACACCCTGGGACTGTATGTTGTTGCTGACGGCATGGGAGGGCATCAGGCCGGAGAAATTGCCAGTCAGCTGGTGGTAGAAACCATCAGCGACTATGTCAGGGAGTCCAGAAACAATGGCAGCCGCAACCACGCGGTAATTGACCGCTCCCTGTCTCCTGAAGCCAATCGCCTCCTGAGTGGTATCCACGTTTCCAACCACCGGGTCCACGAAGCATCCTGCAACAATAATTCATACCGTGGCATGGGATCGACTGTTTCCGCCGTCTACTTCACCGATGGGACCGTCATCGCCGCCAATGTCGGTGACAGTCCGATCTACCTGATTCGCGACGGAACTATTAAACTGCTATCCGTAATGCATACTGTTTTTGCTGAACAGATGGCCTATGATCCCGAAAACGCAGAGGCTCTGGCAAGCCAGTTCAAGCATGTACTGACCCGGGCCATGGGAACCGAACAAAGTGTAAAAGCCGACATTTACGAGCTTCAATGCTTCCCGGACGATATCCTGGTGATCAGCTCGGATGGTTTGAGCGACAAGGCAACGCCGGAAGAAATCATGGAGACCGTTGCCAACAGCGATCTGGATAAGGGCTGCCGCCGCCTGATCGAACTTGCCAATGAGCGCGGTGGGGATGACAACATCACGGCCATCATTTTAAAAATCAAATCTGTCCATCATGGCGCGAATCCCATAAGACGCTTAATAGGCCGAACGAAAAGAAGTCTGATCAGGGCGATTCAAAAAAGTATTTCCTACAAAAAAAGAAAAAAATGCCTGTTATCACACTAAAATTTGGGAATAACCCCTTGGGAGACTATCCCTTGCAAAAGGGCAACTCAATGACCATCGGTCGGCGTCAAAACAATGATCTCGTGATAGACAACCTGGCGGTTTCGGGTCACCATGCCAAGATAGATTCGGTGGGTGATGGGTTTGTACTGATTGACCTGCAAAGCAAAAACGGCTCTTTCGTTAACGAGCAGCTCATCACCTCACACTGGTTGAAATCCGGTGATGTTATCAATATCGGAAAGCACAGCCTCATCTTTCATTATACTGCCGGCGAGGAGGTTCCAGACGATGGTGACGATGAAATTGACAAAACCATGATCATGGATACGAGCAAGTATCGCACCATGGTCAAAAAAAGCCACCCACACGTTCCCAAGCCCCTTGGCCGCCGGAATGGCGCTAAAACGATGGGTCTGCTGGCCTGTCTGAAGGGCGGCGAGGGTAAATTCAAGATTCGCAGCAAAATGATTAAAATCGGAAAGCATCGCAGCTCGGATCTGGTCATCCGAGGACTGTTTGTCGGCCGCACGGCGGCCACCATCAGCAAACGCTCCGATGGCTATTACCTGAGCTATGTCGGCGGATTTATCAAACCCAGGGTTAATGAAAAAACAGTCAAACAATCCGTCATCCTCAATGATATGGATATCATTGATATCGGATCGACCCGGTTGCAGTTTTTTGAACGTCAGCGCCACCATTCAAAAAACAAGTCCCCCAAAGAAAAACACGCCGACACCCCCTAGATGGCTTCCGAATAAAAGCACGCAGTCCCCTGCCCTGGGATTCGGAATTAAATACCCAGAACCTCCTTCCATGAAAACAATATATCATGCAGTTCTAGAACCGTAGAATATCGAACAAGGAATATCGAAGTGATCCCTTCATAATTCTGCGGCTCCTTGTTCGATATTCGATATTCAAAATCGACTTTTTACGGGTTCATCAAAGTTCAGGGCCCTGCAAAAGCTTTCAAGCCATGCCGCAGTGGGTCGTCCATCAAAATATGATCGCTTAGGTACTCCCCGTGGATTTTTCCCGCCAAAAATGCTATACACGATTTCGTGAACATCGCATTCATGCATTATCATTTGAAAACCGGCGGGGTTACTTCGGTGATACGGCAACAGCTGGAGGCCGTCGCAGGAATATGTAATACCCTCGTGTTAACCGGCCAGCCTCCTGCGCAGGACTTCCCCGCCGAGTTTGCGGTTATTCCTCACCTGGGCTACAGCGCTGAATCAGAAAGTGCTTTTGATGCCTGTGCCGTGGCCGATGCCGTCCTGTCTGCGATTCATTCCAGGTTTGCCGGCACCTGTGATGTCCTGCATGTCCATAACCCCATCCTGGCAAAAAACCGGAAATTTTTGGCCATATTAAAATGTCTGCAGCAAAAAGGGATTCGGCTGTTATTGCAAATTCACGATTTTGCCGAAGACGGTCGCCCGCATGCCTATTTCACTGAAGAATACCCGGCTGATTGTCATTACGCCGTTATTAATTTACGCGACTACGAGATCCTGCTCAAATCCGGCCTGAAAAAAGAGGGCTTGCACCTGTTGACGAACAGTGTCAAAGCTTATGAACCCCGATCCAAACCGTCCAATACCGCCAAATCCACGGTATTATATCCGATTAGAGCGATCCGCCGCAAAAATATCGGTGAGGCCATCTTGCTATCTCTGTTCTTCAAAAAGGCCCAAACTCTGGCCATCACTCTGCCGCCGAACAGCCCCATGGACTTTGAAAGCTACCGGGGGTGGCAATCTCTGGTGGTGCAGCTAAATTTAAATGTGCACTTCGAGGTGGGACTGGAACATGATTTCAAGAATCTGATGGATACGGCGGAGTTTATCATCACCACCAGCATCACTGAAGGTTTCGGTTTCTGCTTTCTCGAGCCCTGGCTTTTCGGCAAACTGCTCGGGGGGCGAAAATTGTCCGCCATTTGCCGGGATTTTGAGGCCAG
>JAOZPY010000248.1 GCA_029932495.1 Desulfobacterales bacterium | reverse complement strand
CAGAAAATCCGCCACACGGCCGGCTTTTTCAAGGCTCTGGTTGAAATCTTTTTCCGAGCCTGGAACCTTGGCGTTTTGCCAGAATTCATCCCGCAGCTGCTGGACGTCAAGCCGAGCCTTGGCAAGGCCCTCGTTGTTGCGTGACATGCCGCAGTAATCCCACATGATCAATCCCAGATGCCGATGGAAGTCGTCGACCGTCCGGTTTCCGTTGATGGAAAGCAGGCGGTTGACAAATGACTGCACATCGTGCTGCGCCTCTTCAAAGGCTGGGTGATCGGTGGAGATTTGTGGCAGTTCACTGCCGGCCAGATATCCGCCGATGGTATAAGGCAGCACGAAGTAGCCGTCGGCCAGTCCCTGCATCAGGGCACTGGCGCCGAGACGGTTGGCGCCGTGGTCCGAGAAATTGGCTTCTCCCAGCACAAACAGGCCGTCAACGGTGCTCATCAGGTTGTAGTCCACCCACAGTCCCCCCATGGTATAATGAACCGCCGGGTAGATCATCATCGGCGTTTCATAGGGGTTTTCAGCAGTGATTTTTTCATACATCTCAAAAAGGTTGCCGTATTTTTTTTCAATGACAGCCCTTCCATCCCGATTAATCGCATCGGCAAAGTCCAGGTATACGGCCCGGCCCGTTTCACCGACGCCCTTTCCCTCGTCACATTGCTCCTTGGCGTTACGTGAGGCCACATCCCGGGGCACCAGGTTGCCGAAGCTGGGATATTTTTCTTCCAGATAATAATCCCTTTCCGATTCCGGGATCTGGCCGGGGGGCCTTTTATCCCCGGCTTTTTTGGGTACCCATACGCGCCCGTCATTGCGCAGGCTTTCACTCATCAAGGTCAGCTTGGACTGGTAGGTGCCGTGCACGGGGATGCAGGTGGGATGGATCTGGGTAAAACATGGATTGGCAAAAAAGGCGCCTTTTTTATAGGCGCGGTAGATGGCGCTGGCATTGGAAGACATGGCGTTGGTGGAAAGAAAAAACACGTTGCCGTAGCCCCCGGTACACAGGACCACTGCATGGGCGTCGTAACGTTCGAGATCGCCGGAGATCAGGTTGCGCACCACGATTCCCCGGGCCTGGCCGTTGATGATCACCACGTCGAGCAATTCCCGGCGCACGAACATCTGTACCTTCCCGGCGGCCACCTGCCGCGACAGTGCGCTGTAAGCTCCTATCAGCAACTGTTGGCCGGTCTGGCCCCGGGCGTAGAAGGTACGGGATACCTGGGCGCCGCCGAATGACCGGTTGGCCAACAGGCCGCCGTACTCCCGGGCAAAGGGGATCCCCTGGGCCACACATTGATCAATGATATGGTTGCTGATCTGCGCCAACCGATAGACGTTGGCTTCCCGGGACCTGAAATCCCCCCCTTTGACGGTGTCGTAAAACAGCCGCCAGATGCTGTCGCCGTCATTGGGATAATTTTTGGCAGCGTTGATACCTCCCTGGGCGGCGATACTATGGGCCCGGCGGGGACTGTCCTGGATGCAGAATGCTTTGACATTGTAACCCAGTTCGGCCAGTGAAGCAGCGGCCGACCCGCCGGCCAGACCGGTGCCGACGACAATGATGTTATATTTTCGTTTATTGGCCGGATTGACCATTTTCAAATCAAAACGATGCCGGTCCCATTTTTCCGCCAGGGGGCCTGTGGGGATTTTTGCATCAAGCGGCATGAGTTTTCCTTTCAAATTTTTGATTTAGCCCACGCTGCCCAGATAAATCGGCAGCAACCCAAAGCCGAATCCCAATGCCAGACTGAACACGATGCTCAGCACCATGATCAGCGGCATGTATTTCGGATGGTTGGCGCCGATGGTCTGAAAAGCGCTCCAGAAACCATGACTGACGTGTACGGCCACCACGATCATTGACACAACATAAATGGCAATATACAGGGGATTGTCAAAGGTTTTGGAGACGATCTGATAGATGGTTGTCTGGCTCTTGTCAACGAAATGAAAGTTGATCAGGTGCATGATCACAAAAGCCAGCACCAGGATGCCGGTATAGGGCATGGTGGCAGAACCGATGGTGCGCCCCCCCGCCCGTTTGTTGACAACGTAACGTCCAGGCCGGGAGCGAAAATTCAGGTAAAACAGGGTCAGTCCCGTGCCAATATGGACAACGGCAAAAAATACGAGCCCCCATTCTATCACGGTAATAAGCGGCCCCAGGGAGTGCAGGTGAGCGGCATAAGAGTTGAACATATTTTTGCCACCGTAAATCGTCATGTTACCGGCCAGATGTCCGGCCAGAAAACCGCAAAAAGCCAGACCGGTGATGGCCATCAATAATTTTTTTCCGATGGAAGACCAGAAAGCTTGCTTCAGCCAGTTCATTTAAATCTCCCCGGGATCTTTGCAAAACAACGGTTTTGCAAAACTCGCCGATTCATGGGTTCGCTGCTGTGTTTATGCTGATATTAAAATGAAAAGATTTTATCATTAGTTATTTCCATCCGGGCTGTCAACAGAATTTTGCAACCACCATTCATCCCGGCGGGTGTCCATCACGGTCTGGGCTATTTTCCGGCCCGTTTCAGTTTTCAGCCGCTGCATGACATGCTCGATCCAGGTGTGCGGCGGTTGGTAGCCGATATCCATCAGATCCTTGAGCTCAAGCACCAGGGCCAACTGGTCCGCATCGTGTGCCAGTCTGGCCTCTGCTGATTCGTCTGCGTTGAATTCACGCACAAGCTCTGTTAAATCACCGCCGAAGTCGAGGCCGTCCACGGCATCGGTCAAGGCACGCATCTCGTCGGCATGGACATAGTTTTTCTGGACATAGTTCAGATCACCGGTTCGGGCCTCGGCCAGATCGTGAACCAGGCACATGCTGATCAGTTTCAGGGCATTAATGTGTGGCTCCAGCTTGGACATCACATAGGCAATAAAGGTCGTGCTGAAACAATGCTCGGCCACCGATTCTTTGCCCGCTCCGAGAAAATGGTAGCCGGATCTGGGGATTTCCTTTAAAATTTTAGCCTCGAAGAGCAGGTGAGCGATTTTTTGCATTTCCGTATTTTTCATCTGGCCTTTGACGATGAACGATTTGAGATTAAATCTTTTGAATTTTCTCCAATCTTTTAGTCGCCGCCCGCTCTGAAGGCAAGCAAAAAGTTGATGGCAAGGTCAAAAATTCAAATAGTATCCGTCCACAAATGGTAGGCTTTGGTTCGCAGCAAGGCTTGAGCGATTTTGAAGCCGTAAGCATAGTGAGCTATGTCGAGGATTTCAAAAGAGCGAAAACGCCGCTGCGGGCCAAACGATGCTGTTTGTGGATGGATACCAAATAGGTTGACACCCCGGGGCTTTTCATATAACTAAACAGGCCAAAATGCTTTGTCCGCCGGGCTGACCGCAGCTTTTTGAGAAGTTACGGCCCAATTTGCTAACCCTGTATAAAGATGGGAAAATTATATGACATCTGCCCATATCGATCTGATCCATATTATCAGTAATGCCGGCCTTATCGTCCAGCTTATTTTGTTGTTGCTGCTGTTTTTTTCCGTAACCTCCTGGGCCATTATTCTGATTAAATATCGTTATATCAAACGCGCATTTAAACAATCCTCGGAGTTTACGGAATTTTTCTGGAAAAGCCGCGATCTGTCCAATGCCTTTTCCAAGGCCAAACAGCTGCGCGGGAGTCCTCTGGCCAGGGTTTTTCGTATCGCGTACGTGGAACTGAAAAAATCAAGCCAGTCGGGGAGCCCCCAGGGGGCCAGGCCGTCCGGGAACGGGAAAGAAAGTCAAGCGTTCAGCACACGATTTGCAGGAATGGACAATGTCAAACGGGCGTTGCGGCGGGCCATCAACACCGAGATGACGCGTATGACCCAGATGGTTCCCTTTCTGGCCACCACCGGTAATACCACTCCGTTTATCGGCCTGTTCGGCACAGTGTGGGGCATTATGAATTCTTTTGCCGGGATCGGGCAGAGCGGATCGGCCAGCCTGGCAGTGGTGGCTCCCGGTATTTCCGAGGCTCTGGTGGCCACTGCGGCGGGATTGGCCGCCGCCATTCCAGCAGTCATCGCTTTTAACTACTTTATGAATAAAATCAGGACAATCGAAACTGAACTGCAAAGTTTTTCAGCCGATTTTCTCAACATTATCGAGCGTGATATCCTGAGAATCGAAAGGAGGCGGGGATGACATCGGGAGGCAACAGCAAGGACTTCATGTCTGAAATCAATGTAACGCCTTTTGTGGATGTCATGCTGGTGCTGCTGATTATTTTCATGGTTACCGCACCCATGATGGTCCAGGGCCTGAACGTTGATTTGCCCCAGGCAACCGCCAAACCGCTGAACACGGAAAAAGAGCACCTGATTATTAGTATTGACAGGGATCGCCAGATTTTTATCAATGACTTTCAGGTGACCATCGATTTTCTTGGGGAGAAACTGATTAAAATCCTGCAGGGGCGCACCGACCGCAGCGTTTATCTGAAAGCCGATAAAACCATTCCCTATGGCATGGTGGTACAGGTGATGGCGGAGATTAAAAGTGCCGGCGTTGATCAACTGGGCATGGTCACCGAACCCGCCGTGCTGAAAAAGATAAACGACGCTCGCAAAGCAAAAAGTTGATGCTAAAAAAGACCCACGTGCAAACCTATCCCCGCCGGGGGCCGGGAAATGATTCCCGTACCATGGTGATTTATTTCGGGATTTCTCTTCTGATCCACCTGATTTTCATTGGTGCCGTGATATGGCTGCCAGATATGGCACCGAAGCGCAGACTTCTTCCGGGGGCCATTAATGTCAACCTGGTGTCTTTGCCAGGGCCCCGTACCGCGAGGCCGGCATCCGGATCGACTGCTAAAAAAGCACCGATTGCCAAACCGGTAGAAGTAAGAAAAAAAAAGGCGCCGGTGATGACCGTGCCACAGCCAAAGCCGCCTGCGGTGCCTGCCAAGCCGCAAAAGAAGATCTCATTGGCCCCGGCAAAAAAATCAAAAAAGATAAAAAAATCGCTTAAGAAAAAGACCTTTGATCGGCAGAAAATGATTCACACAGCCGTGAGCGGAGTTAA
>JAOZPY010000247.1:1826-5099 GCA_029932495.1 Desulfobacterales bacterium | reverse complement strand
TGATTTTATTTGAGCGCTCCAAAACTGAAAAGATTCCGGTGGAAATCCAGGTGCGCACAATTCTGGAAGAGGCCTGGAGTGAGATCGATCATATGGTGCGTTATCCGTATAAAGATGGACACGGAGTTTATGCGCCCTATTTATCCATTCTCAATCAATTGATCGCTCAAGCGGACGAAATCAGTTCTTTCATTAATCTGTTAAAATCTGATGATCACCAGCAGAAAACAGGAACCAGGCAAATTCAGCGCAAAGAGTGGGAAGCGATTGCGGACATCCACGAACAGCTCAATTGAGGCAATACCATGCGAGTTGCAATGCTGGCACCCATCGCCTGGAGGACCCCTCCGAGGCATTACGGCCCCTGGGAACGGATTGTTTCTCTGATCACCGAGGCTCTGATTGACCGGGGCATCGATGTGACCCTGTTTGCCACTGCAGATTCAATAACGCGTGCTAAATTGCAGGCAACATGTTCCCGCGGGTACGAGGAAGATTCGGATATCGAGCCCAAGGTGTGGGAAGGACTGCATATTTCAGAGGTATTTGAGCAGGCCCACAGTTTTGACCTCATTCACAACCATTTTGATTTTTTGCCGTTAACCTACAGCAGACTGGTAACGACACCGGTGCTGACCACGATCCATGGCTTTTCATCGCCAAAGATTTTGCCGGTTTATCAAAAATATAATGACGGCGGCTATTATGTGTCGATCAGCGATGCAGACCGCGCCGCCGGGCTTGACTACATTGCGACGGTCCACCACGGGATTGATATCGAAAATTTTACGCTGAACGAAAAACCGGAGCAATATTTGCTGTTTTATGGACGCATTCATCCTGACAAGGGAACCATGGAGGCCATTGAGATTGCTAAAAAAGCGCGGCGGCCCTTAATAATTGCCGGTATTATTCAGGACCCGGCATACTACAAAAAGGCAGTCGAGCCGAATCTCAGGGCACAGCATATCACCTATATCGGCAGCATCGGTCCGCAGGACAGAAATAGGCTTTTGGGCAATGCAGCCGCCCTGCTGCATCCAATTAATTTTGAAGAACCGTTCGGCCTGTCGGTGATTGAGGCAATGGCCTGCGGCACGCCGGTGATTGCGTTTAACAGAGGCAGCATGCCGGAAATTATTCAACCCGGCGTGGACGGTTTTCTGGTCACCAATGTGGCCGAAGCTGCCCAAGCCGTGCACCGGCTCAATACAATCGATCGCCGGCGATGTCGGCAGACAGTGCAGCAGCGTTTTACCCGCGACATCATGGTGGATCGCTACATTGAGGTTTATGAAAAAATTTTAGCTGATCAGCAAACAGTAAACCTTAATGTTGCAAAAGTCGGAGGGCTTCAGAGCCAAGGCGTCGAGGGTGAAGACGTATAAGCATACTTCGAAGCCTTGACAACGCAGGATCTGAAGTCCTCCGGCTTTCCCGGAGGGTAAACAACATGGCAAAAAAGACCCGATCCTTTGAATTCACATCGGGTGCTATCGACAACATGCTGTTTACGCGTGAATAGTGTTTGTAATGACCGATCATTCGATAGTGTTTGCCATGTTGTTTATGCAGCGTTGAGGTAAAATGCCATGGCCGTTGTTAAACGATATGAAAAAAACCCCATATTGACCAAAGATGATGTGCCGTATCCGGTTGCCACCGTGCACAATGCCGGGGTGGTCAAACACAATGACCGGTATATTATGCTGTTTCGTTCCCACCGGCATAATGGCCGCTCGATTATCGGGAAGGCGCTCAGCGACGACGGTTACAGATTCAAGGTGTCGGGCCGGCCTTTTCTCACCCCTGCCAGCGAAGGGATCTTTGCCGTCTACGAGCAATACGGGGTCGAGGACCTGAGAATCTGCCCGATGCCCACCGAGGGTTTTTTGCTGACTTATAGCGGATATTCAAGACATGGGGTGCGCATCATCCTGGCCCGCACATATGATTTTCAGCAAGTGCAGCGCTTGGCCATTATCAGCCAGGCTGATATGCGCAATGTGGTCCTTTTTCCTGAAAAGTTTGATGGCCGCTACATCCGCCTGGATCGCCCCCATTCGCAGATCGCCCCCTGGTCGATTTGGATTTCCTATTCAAAAGACCTCATTTACTGGGGACAATCCCAGTGCATCATGAAGCCGGCCCCCTATCACTGGGATCAGATGAAAATTGGACCCGGCGCAACACCCATACGGACCGCCAAGGGATGGCTGCATATCTATCACGGGGTATTCGCCACCATGGACGGCGCGGTGTATCGCCTGGGGGTTGCGCTGCATGATCTTCACCAGCCTCACCGGATTGTTGGGGTGGCCGACGACTGGATTCTGCAGCCTGAAGACCCGTGGGAAACCAGCGGTTATGTTCATAATGTGGTGTTTACCTGCGGAGCGGTACCCGAAGATGACGGGACGATCAAATTATACTGGGGCGGCGCAGACAGCGTCATGTGTGCCGGCGAGGCTTGTCAGGATGAGTTGCTGGAGATGTGCCTGACCCGGTCCAGGGCGCCATTATAACCTCAATTGTAAAATAGGCAGATCAACAGGAGGGGGAAATGAACGGACTCATACAACATCCACACGCAATTGCGGTGATCGGAAATTATCTTCCGCGCAAATGTGGAATCGCCACTTTTACCCATGATCTTTGTGAGGCGCTGTCCCTGGAAATACCCGCATCCAAAAAGATTGCCGCCATCGCCATGAATGATATCGATGAAGGCTATGATTACCCGGACCGCGTTAAATTCGTGGTTCGCGACAATGTGCAGTCGGATTATCTGCGAGCGGCCGAATTTTTGAATATCAATCAGGTCGAAGCGGTCATCCTTCAGCATGAGTATGGCATTTTCGGGGGAACGTGCGGCGCGCATATTTTCCATCTTTTGCAGAATCTTCGCATGCCGGTGATTGCAACGCTGCATACCGTGCTTTCAGATCCAAGCCCGGAAGAAAAAAGTGTGCTGGGTGAGCTGGGGCGCCTTTGCGAATATTTGATCGTGATGACCAACAGGGGCAAAGAATTTTTGCAGGATATCTACGGGTTGCCGGAGCAGAAAATTCAAGTTATTCCCCACGGAATTCCCGATGTTCCTTTTGTTGATTCATGTTTTTATAAAGATCAATTCGGCGTTGAAAACCGCAAGGTCATATTGACCTTCGGCCTGCTGGGGCCGGACAAAGGGGTGGAATACATGATTTCGGCGATGCCTGAAATCATAAAGGAACACCCGGATGCGGTTTATGTGATTCTCGGCGCCACCCA
>JAOZPY010000247.1:0-1726 GCA_029932495.1 Desulfobacterales bacterium | reverse complement strand
GCCCAGGAGCTGCTCCAGGACGAAAGGGGCATTATTGTTCCGGAAAAAAATTCCGAAGCCCTTGCGGAGGCGGTGATCGGTTTGTTGTCCAGCGATGCCCGACGCAATTCCGTGCGCAAGCGGGCCTATCAGCACACCCGCCCGATGGTGTGGAAGGAAGTCGCCCGCAGCTATCTGCAGCTTTTGCAGAAAAGCATTGACCGGCATGTCCAGAAACCCAGACCGTACCGGGTAAAAATCAAGCATCAGCAGCTGGACAGTTTGCCCGAAATCAACTTGAACCACCTGGGCGTGTTGACCGATGACACCGGAATTTTGCAGCATGCCTTTTTCTCGGTGCCCAATCCCGCCCACGGATATACCCTGGATGACAACGCCCGAGCCTTGATTGCCGCCAGCCGGCATTACAGATTGAGACATGATCAGCACATGGTGCCTTTGATGAAGCGCTACCTGGCCTTCATGATCAATGCCTTTGACGCCCGCCGGGGCGGTTTTCGAAACCTCATGTCCTATGATCGCAGGTGGCTCGAAGACGAGGGCAGTGAAGATGCCCATGGCCGGGCCCTGTGGGCCTTGGGAGTGGCCATCAATTCGGTTTCCGATCGGTCCATGCGGGATATGATGTGCCGTTTGTTTATTGACAGCATCGGGCACACGGAGCGCTTCCAATATCCCCGGGCCTGGGCTTTTGGGCTCATCGGGATGCATCATTATTTAAAAGTTTTCGGAGGCGATGCCACGGTCAGAAAGGTTCGCGGGCAGTTGGCGGAAAAACTGTACCAACTTTTTCTGGGAAATGCCGGTGCTAATTGGCCATGGTTTGAGGATATCCTTACTTATGCCAATGCCAGGCTGCCCCACGCGCTGATTTTAACGGGTGCTGACATCAGGAACGATAAAATGGTTGATCTGGGCCTGGAGGTTTTAAACTGGCTTCTGAAACAGCAGACCGCTGAGGCCGGTCATATATCTGTAATCGGCAATGAGGGCTGGATGACGCGCGACGGCGTGCGTGCACGGTTTGCGCAACAGCCCATTGAAGTCATGGGGTTGACCGAAGCCTGTGCGGATACTTACCGGATAACGAAAGAGCGAAGGTGGCTAAAGGAGGCGCGACGCTGCTTCGAATGGTTTATGGGCAAAAATGATCTGAACATTCCAGTTTATAATTATGAAAACGGTGGTTGCCATGATGGGCTTGAATCCAACGGCGTAAACGAGAACATGGGGGCTGAATCCACGCTGTCCTGGCTGATATCGCTTTTAACCATGCACGAGGTGTTCGGTGAGCAGACCCTGATCCAGGAGCAGACCCAGAAGACATCACATGAGCTGGATGTTGCCAGAAAACTGGCTTACGGCTGAATCAGTGACAGCCCGCCAGGTATTTATTGATACAAAACCATTGGCCGGATGCAGGGGCTCAGATGCCCAGCATCCACTTGGCGGTAAAAAAATAAATCATCAGCCCGGTGATATCGACAATCGTGGTCAACGCCGGGCTGGCCACCAGGGCGGGGTCCTGTTTCAAACGGGCGGCCCCCAGCGGCAGTACGGCACCGATCAGCGTAGAGGTGGCCACCTGGAGCCCCAGGGCGACCGCCACGGCGGCACCCACGCTGGTAAGACTGAAGCCGGATGGAATGCTTGTGTGGTTTCCAAAAAGAATCACCCGCCCGTAAGCCAGGGCAGCCAGCATCAGGGCCAGGGGCAGGGCCACCCG
>JAOZPY010000246.1 GCA_029932495.1 Desulfobacterales bacterium | reverse complement strand
CGGCGCAGACCTTCCAGGGCCACAGGATCCTCAATGGTTGTCAACAGCGAGATGCGATCATTTGAAATGCCCAGTACCAGCACAACTCCGGGAACTTCCACCAGGGCGATATTTTTTTTGACCCCGATATAGCGACTGGCCAAAATCCGGATCGCGGTTTGTTGTGAACCGCCGACATCGCGTTTGATAAAGCGCTTGGCCACATAGTAACAGACAAACAAACCGCCCAGGACAACTCCCAAGGCAGTCAGCATCTGCAGTGACGTCGAAATCAGGTTTGGAGCCGCATTCATCGCAGTCTCTCAATGCGTTCCATGGGACTGATGACTTCTGTCAGCCGAACGCCGTATTTTTCATTGACAACCACCACTTCACCCCGTGCGATGGGCTTCTGATTGGCAAGAATCTCCAGGCTTTCACCGGCGATCTTTGTCAATTCGATCACCGAACCCTGGCCGAGTTTAAGCAGGTCATTGATCAGCATTTTAGTCCGGCCCAGCTCAACAGTGACTTCGAGCGGAATATCCAGCACAAATTCCATGTTCATGGAGTCATCAGACCGCGCAGCGGAGCCTGTATCCTCGGTCCCCGTGGATTCGGCGGTTGCCTGTCCGCCAGATTCCTCAAATGCCCGGGTGCCATCCGCATCGTTGGCTTGCCCGGCACCCTTATTTTCTTCAGATGTGGCCATAACTATTTTTCATCTCCGTTCTTATGAATCAGGGATGCAATTTCAACAGCCCGATTTCCTTTGATAATACCCGGAAAACCGTAAAATTTCGGAATATAATCAACACACAGGGTGACAAGGTCCTCGGGTCCGGTGTTGAGCTGCAGCACATCGTTGACCTGCAGGTTAAGCAAATCCCGGATGCTTTTTACTGTGGTGCCCAGTTCGGCGATGACGGTCACCGGCGTGTCCTGCAACAGGGTTTGAAGTTGTTCCCCCCAGGTGTACTCCCGATCTTTTTCACGCAAATATTTTGAAGACAGCTTGTCTTTAATCGGCTCTAGCATCAGGTAAGGGATGCAAAGGTGGAGATTGCCGGAAAATTCATCCCCCTTGATAGCAAAAATAATAACGACAATCAGATCGGCGGGCGATGCCAGGTGCACAAATTCCGGCTTGATCTCGGTTTTTTTAAGTTTGATCTTCACCGGGTAAATAACACCCCATGCTTTTTGCAGACCATTCAACACTTCGGTGGCAAATTTTCCCATCATCCGCTGTTCAATGGGAGTAAACTCCCGCATCCTTTCGATGGGTTTTCCGTCTCCGCTGAACATGCAGTCAATCAGCGAGTAAACCAGACGGGGTTCAAGGGCCATCATGGCGGTTCCGATCAGCGGTTCCATGGCAAAAAGGGTAAAACTGGTTGGGTTTGAAAATGCGCTGATGCAATCCTGGTATTTCACCATCTCAGTGGAGACAAACTCAACCTCGATCGTCTGCTGCAGCGAGGAGGAAATCCATGTCTCGGCCAATGTCGCGAATTTGTCATAGACTTCTTCCAGAGCATGGAATTGATCTCTCAACATGATGTTCTGGGAAGTCAGATTGTACGGAGCAATTTCCGCTTCATAATCAGTTTGTTGCTCAAGATCGACTTCGCCCTTGTCCATGGCCGACAGGAGCGCATCGATTTCTTCTTGAGATAAAATCTGATCGGACATATCTGCGCCTTTTATTGGACTACAAATTCTTTAAAAAAAATGTTGGTGACCTTCCCCATGGATAAAAAGCTGTTAAGCTTTTCCATGATCTCGTTTCTCAAAGCGATCTTGCCCGCGGCGGTGTTGATATCGGCAAAGCGCTTGGTGGGTAAAATCATCAAAATACTGTCCCGAACCTGGGGCAGGCGTTTTTCAATTTCTTTTTCCAGCTCCTTTGTTCCCAGCTCCAGATCGATGGTTAACCGCAGATAGCGCGTGCCACCCTTGTCGGCAAGATTGACGATAAAAGTGTCCAGGGAAACAATGGGCCCCAGCGGCTCTTCCAGGACAGCCGGCTGACCCGACTGTTCGCTCTTTTGCGCCTTGAACTGATTGTCCAGTGCTGACATTTTGCTCCACATCATAAACAATCCGCCGCCCAGACCCAGCATCAGTACAACCAGAAAACCGATGAGTATGACAAGAATCTTGTTTGACATGTTACCTCTCAGCCTCCGTTAGCGGAATAATTTTCACCCGTAAACTTCGGTCGCTATTCACCGATAAATTACCAAACGCTGCCTGCAAATAGGCGTGCCCGGCGACGCAGTCCACCCGGTCTTTTTTTCGACATCGGCAAAATAATTAACGCTTTGCAACCCTGGCACCGGCCAGATGTCAATCGGCCCAACGTCGAACCGCCAAAGCCCGTGCGACAGCTCATTGGCCAAGGCCTCGTGATGGAATCGGTTTCAGGTTTGTCGACCACTATGTGTGGTAGCAAGTATTGTGCCACCGGAATATTGGCGGCAGGTGTCAGTCAGTGGCGGGCTGCGTGTGGAGGATTATATTCAACTGTTGGAATTTATATTGAAAAATACGAAATCGGCGTTTTTGCTGATCGACACCGCGCTGCACGAAGTCGAGGGCTGCGGACCCGTAGAAGACAGGTCGGCGTCAATTTTGCAGGCGGCAGTCAAGTCCTTGACGATGGTATCTATATCAACCATCCGGCCGCAAAGACCAGATCATGAGAGCCCTTAATTTCTGGACAGCAAAAACAATCTGAATGATTAAAAACGACGGCGGCTTCAGGCGGGCACCCGGACCCGGCCTGAAACCCGCCGCCCTATAATTTACTGTTAGCGTTTAATATTGATCAGTTCTGAAAGAATTTCATCACTGGTGGTAATCACCCGGGAGTTGGCCTGAAAAGCGCGCTGGGTGGTAATCATTTTGACAAACTCCTGGGCCAGATCCACGTTGGACATTTCGATGGCTTTGGCCGTGATGCTGCCCATACGCCCGTTGCCGGCCACTCCGGGCATTGGTTGGCCCGAACTGGTGGATTCGGCATACAGGTTTTTGCCTTTCTTTTCCAATCCATAATAACTTGCAAAATCAGCCAGGCCGATTTGAAACACGGGAGTCAGCTGCCCGTTGGAGTAAGCTGCCGTGACCACCCCTTCTTCATCCACGGAAATCCCCCGCAGCACACCGGAAGCATAGCCGTCCTGGTACTGGAAGGTCGTGGCAGACGGTGAAGAATACCCCGTCAGATCCCCCAAGCTGGTACCGCTGGCATCATACAGGTCCCAGGTAATTGACAGGGGCGTGGCCGCCCCGTTGGCCAGGGTAATGGCCAGGGTGCGGTCCGAGGCCGGTGCGGTCAGATTACCGGAGCTGTCGAAGGTCAGCGCGGCGGTAGCCGACCCGTTGATGGTCACCGGGCCATTGGGAGACGCGACCGAAGCCGCGACCTGCCAGGTCTGGGCGGCGGCCTGTTTGGTGAAAGTCAGCGTCAGCGGAATGGCGTTGCCAAGGGAATCATAGACGGTCTGGGAAGTCGCATAGGAATCTCCCGTGGCGCTGGAAGCATCCAGGTTGACATCGAAGCTAAGCTCGGTGGTGGCCGATGGGGCTGAAATCCTTTCGCCGGGAATGCTGACATCGGTGAGGTTTCCGAGGTTGCCGCTGGAGTCAATCTCAAAGCCCTGGACGATCAGTCCGTCGGGATTGACCATGTCGCCTTCATCATCCAGGTGAAACTGCCCGGCACGGGTATAGAACGAAGCGCCAGTGGAATCGTTGACAATAAAAAATCCCTTGCCATTGATCGCCAGGTCCGTGGCGCTGCCGGTGTTTTCAAGGGATCCCTGGTCCCACAGGGGACTGGTGCCCCAGAACTCGACCCCGCGGCCGATATCCGATCCCGAAGAGCCGCCCAGAGACTGGCTCAACACATTGGCAAAGGACGATCGATTGGTTTTGAAAGCGACAGTGTTGACATTGGCGATGTTGTCGCCGATGACCGTCATCGCGGTGGCATTGGCGTTTAAACCTGAAATTCCGGCAAATAATGAACCTATCATTTTTAATGTCCTCCATTGGTTATTGACATGCTGTTTGGCAATGACTGCTGGGAAGTGCTTGTCGCATTTGACGGCGCAGTTACCTCGATCAGGTCGCTTAGAGCGACCTTCCGGGAATCGCAGACCAGCAGAGTTTTATTGTTTTCAAAGGTGACGCCATCGACGGTTGCACTGAAAAAGGTGGCGGCACCAATATCCCGTCCATCGGCATCGGCGGCCTGGACCTCAAAGGTGTAGCTGCCGTTGGGTGCTGAATTTCCGTTTTGATCCGTGCCGTCCCACACGAGGGTATGGGTGCCCTGCGCCAGGTCGTCAGCCTCGATGGATTTCACGAAATCACCGGTGCTGTCGTAAATTGTTACCGCGGCAACCGCCGCATCCTGATCCAGGGAAAAACTGCAGTCCACCGGCTGACCGTCGGATCGCTGCAAAGAATTTCCCTGAGCCAAAATTTCCTTACCGATCAGCGAAACGGCCTGGGAGTTGTTCATGGCTTGTTGCACATCCCGAAGCTGTTTCAGATTGTCGTTGACATTGCCCAGCTGTTCCAGGGAACTGAACTGGGCCAGCTGAGCCGTGAATTCCACGCTGTCAGTAGGATTCAACGGGTCCTGGTTTTGCAGCTGGGCAATCAGAAGATTTAAAAAAGCGTCTTTGTCCAGTGCATTCGGCTTGGCGGCGGCGATTCCCGCTGTATTATCGGTCACGGAATTCAAAGCAGCAATTGACATTGGTTGTTCCCTTCGCCTGTATGTTGGTTACACAGTTTTATAATAATGTGGACCCCGGTCTCTCATCAGCGGATCCCAAATCGTCAGACAAAATAGTCGATGCTGAGCGCCCTGCCGGCGGCTCTGAGCAGCGAGACATGGCCAGACGCCGGTTGTTTTTCTTCCCTTTGCGTCTCAACAGCCGGCCCATGGTTGGCGCCTCGCTCAAAATTCAACCACTCCGGTTTTTCCTGGGTTTGCTCCTGGCCGCGAGAATCATTGAAAACCGACACTTCCAGCTTGTCTGCACCCAGTCCCTGCTGCTGCAACTCGGCTTTGAGCTGGTGAAGATTGTTTTCAATCATCTCTT
>JAOZPY010000245.1 GCA_029932495.1 Desulfobacterales bacterium | reverse complement strand
TGTCCGGCACAGATTCCGGTCAATATGCTGGTACGATTCCTGGAGGCCGGCCAATATGAGGAAAGTGCCGATCTTTATGATCTGCTGTGCTGCATCGAATGTGGCCTGTGCAGCTTTGTGTGCATCTCCAAAATACCGATATTTCAATACATCAAACTGGCAAAATATGAGTTGAAGCGGGCTGAAACGGCGGAGGAAGCGAATGTTTGAACAGAAAAAACTGGTGGTTGCCCACCCCCCCTTCTGGCATAACGGCGACAGGATTACCCGGCGAAGTTATCACATCATTCTGGCGACCCTGCCTGCCCTGCTGATGGGATTCAAGACTTACGGCATGCCGGCAGTGGCGGTGGTTTGCCTGTCTATGGCCTCAGCCATTGGCTGGGAACTGGGATTTAACAAGATAGCCAAACAGCCGGTTACCATCGGTGATGGTAATGCGGCGTTAATCGGCCTGTTGCTGGCCATACTTTTCCCGGCTACCATGCCATGGTGGGCGGTGATCACCGGCACGTTTATCGCCGTTATCATCGGCAAACACATTTTCGGCGGCATCGGCAGCAATGCCTTTAATCCGGTGGCCCTGGCCATTGCCATCCTGATGATTTCCTGGAACCAGTTCTTCGACTTTGACGGCATGCTGGTCAACTATGATCTTTCCTTTCCGGCCGCCTATCCCCTGGCCACTCTCAAGCATTTCGGTCCGACATCCGTAAGTTCTCTGCGCCTGGTTGATCTTTTTCAAGGCTACCAGACCGGGGCGATCGGGGCGACATGTGGCATCGGGCTTGTGCTTGGGGGAATCTACCTGATGCTCAGGGGGTTCATCCGCTGGGAAATTTCGCTGAGTTTTCTGGCGGGTATCGCCGTGACCGCCTTTTTATTCAACATGTTTGCTCCACTGCGGTTTGCCGGCCCCGGAATCCACCTGTTATCCGGTTACACACTGGTGGGAGCGTTCTTTCTGGCCACCGAGGATTCTTCCTCACCGGTTCATTTTCTGCCCATGCTTATTTATGGGGCCGTCGGCGGCATGATGACGGTGCTCATCCGCAATATTGGCGTCTATATTGACGGCGTAATTCTGTCCATTCTGATAATCAATATGGTAAGTCCGCTGCTGGACAAGATCAGACCTCAAGCGCTGGGAAAGGTTGTGTAACATGCGTGACATGGTGAAAATGGTCGTCGTTTTAACCCTTTTGAGCACTGTCTCCGGTGGTCTGCTGGCTGCCATCCATAACCAGACCGCAGCCCGCATCGAAAACCAGATCCTCGAATACGTTCAGGGACCGGCCATCAAAACCATTTTCAAAGGGGCCACGAACAACCCCATCGCCGATCGATTCAAGTTAAAGGACGGGGATGTTGAAAGAACTTTTTTTGTCGCCGTTTATGACGGCACTCCCCGGGGTGTCGCATTCGAAACGCACGGCAAAGGCTTTGGCGGTGACGTGGGGCTGATGGTGGGAATTGATACGAAGACCAATAAACTTTACGGCGTCGAAGTAACGACCCACTCCGAAACTCCCGGCATGGGCGCCCGGGCAACCACCGATCCGGATTTCGCTCCGCAGTTCAAGGGAATGAACCTTGGAAAACCCTTTAAAGTCACCCAGGATGGCGGTTCCGTCAACGCGCTCAGTGGAGCGACCATCACCTCCCGGGCCGTTTGTTCGGCGGCGACGGATGCCGATAAGATTTATGAGAGGCTCAAACCTCAAATTGAAAAAGAATTGAAGGAATTTAAAAAATAGGGAGATATCGATGGCCAAGTCTGTCACACATGAATTTGTCAAGGGTTTGTGGGCTGAAATACCCCCGTTTCGGCTGGTGCTCGGATTGTGTCCCACGCTGGCGGTGACCAAAAGCGTAGAAGATGGCATCGGCATGGGGGTGGCCACGACTTTCGTTCTGGTCTGTTCCAACGTACTGGTTTCCTCCCTGCGCAAGGTGATCCCTTCTAAAGTCAGGATCGCCTGTTATATTATCGTCATCGCTTCTTTTGTGACCATGGTGGAACTTTTAATGAAAGCATATCGCTATCCCCTTTACCAGAGCCTGGGCATCTTTATTCCCCTGATTGTTGTCAACTGCATTATCCTGGGCCGGGCGGAAGCCTTTGCATCCAAAAATAATATCATCAGATCTCTGGCCGACGGCCTGGGCATGGGCATTGGATTCACCCTGTCTCTGGCGGCCTTGGGTGCTGTGCGCGAAATTCTGGGCAGCGGCACGTTCCTGGCGATGCCGGTGTTCGGACCTTCTTTCAAACCGTTTCATTTCATGGTAGAAGCCCCCGGCGCATTTATGAGTCTTGGGCTGATGTTGTGTTTCATGAACCTGGTGGGGAAAAAATAGGAGATAACCATGGGTGACTTATTCCTGCTTGCGATCAGCTGCATTTTAATCAATAACATCCTGCTGGCTCAATATCTGGGCAACTGCCCCTTTCTGGGGACATCCAAAAAAATGGAAACCGCCGTCGGCATGGCCATGGCGGTCATCTTTGTTATTGTGATGGCCGGCGTGGCCACCTGGCTGATTAATACATTCGTTTTGATAAAATTCGATCTCGAATACCTGCAGACCGTCGCATTTATCCTGGTAATTGCTTCGCTGGTACAGTTTGTCGAGATGTTTTTAAAAAAGAGTATTCCGGCCCTGTACGCCGGACTGGGTATTTTCTTGCCCCTGATCACCACCAACTGTGCGGTCATGGGCGTCTGCCTGATCAATGTCCAAAAAGAATACAACTTCCTGCAAGCCCTGGTGGCATCCTTCAGCTATGCAATCGGCTATGGCCTGGCGCTGATTCTTTTTGCCAGCGTACGCGAACGCATCCTTCTGGCCCGGGTTCCCAGACCCCTTCAAGATACATCCATCGGCCTGGTGACGGCCGGTATTCTTTCACTGGCCTTTTATGCTTTCAAGGGAATGGTTTAGATGTTGAAAATGTACTGCAGCACCAGGTAAATCAGATAAATCCCCAGCAGCCATCCTCCCTGCCACCTGCGAAACCAGCCGTCCCGGTTGATAAAGATAAAGGTGCGAAACGAATATAAAATGAGCAGCATGGCCGGAAAGTGAAACTCGAAAAAATTTTGTGGAATCGCCAGCGGGCGGGCCGCCGCGGCCGCCCCAATGACAAACAGGCAGTTGAGCACATCCGCTCCTACAATGTTGCCGACCATGATTTCCGGATGCCCTTTGCGCACGGCGACAATGGCCGCCATGAGCTCCGGCAGTGAGGTCCCAAAGGCCACCATGGTGGCGGCAATGACATCCTCGGGCACACCCAGACGGTGGGCAATCTCCGCTGCTCCGGGTACAAGGATGCGTGCCCCGGCAACCACCAGAAAAAGCCCGCCCAGCAGCATCAGCCAGCACCTTGCCAGTCCGAGCAGTTCGGAGTCATCATGTTTTTCATCCACACTGATCACGGCAGCTCCCTGACGGGCCCACCGGTAGGTAACATACATGTAACCGGCGAGCAGGACCAGGAAAAGCCCGCCGACCCAGCGGGGTAAAACCGGTGGTGCGTCCATCCCAACGCGTGCTGCCACCGCGATGATCACCAGCAGTGTGGCGGCACCTGCCTGGACCCAGCCAGTGCGGTCCAGGATAAAACGATTGACCGGCACCCGGGCCATCAGGCAGGTCAAGCCAAAAATCAACCCCGTATCGGCAATAATGGATCCGACGCCGTTTCCCAGGGCCAGGCCCGGGTTGCCCATCCAGGCGGCCATGACCGAAACGACGGCCTCCGGAGTGGTGGTTCCCAGGGAAATGATGGTCGCACCGATGACGATCCTGGGCAGCCCTGTACGCCGGGCCAGCTGAACCGCCCCCTCGATCATCCAGTCAGCCCCCTTGGTCAGTACCGCGATGCACACGGCGACAATTGCCACCAGAGCGATGGTGGGAACGCCGCCCATGAGTTCATGCAGCAAGCTTTCGTCTGCAATCCAGCGCAAAATCTCGCTGATCATCGCCTCTCCTTTCAGTCTTCTCCGGCTGTCCGCAACCCCCGGACAATGCGCTGCATGTCGTCTGGCATCGGGGATTCAAATTGCAGCCGCTCACCACTGTGGGGATGATCAAATCCCAGGCGCCAGGCATGCAGCATCTGCCGCGGTGCCGACAACAGCAGCTGCATGACCACACCCTGGCTTTTTCCAGTAAATTTGGGATAAATTTTTCGCCGGCTGCGTGGACCGTAAACTGCATCGCCAACAACAGCATGCCCGATGGCGGCACAATGGACCCGGATCTGATGGGTCCGTCCGGTCTTAAGATTCACCTCCAGCAGGGCGGTTGGCCCCGCCAGTTTTTCACGGACCCTCCAATGGGTCAAAGCGGTGCGGTGCCGGCGGCTGGTGGTGGACATTTTCTTGCGCTGCACCGGATGACGGCCGATGGGCAGGTCAATGATACCGTCCTGGCTTGCCATCCGCCCGTGCACCAGTGCCAGGTAAGTTTTTTTTACCCGCCGACTTTTGAACTGGTCCGCCAACGCTTCGTGGGCCGCGGCTGTTTTGGCCACCACCATGGTTCCCGAAGTATCCCGATCCAGCCGGTGAACAATGCCCGGTCGGAGCTCACCGCCGATTCCTTTCAAATCAGGGCAGTGATACAGCAAGGCATTTACCAGGGTCCCACTTAGATGGCCGGGTGCCGGATGCACGACCAGTCCCGGCTGCTTGTTGATAACAACCAGGTGGGCATCCTCATATAAAATGCGAAGGTCGATCGCCTCCGGTTGGAAAGCGACGGGTACAGGGGCCGGTATCTTTCCGATGATGCGCTCACCGGTTTTCACCCGGTAGCCGGGCTTTTTTGAACAGCCGTCAACCACAATTTGACGGGCAGCAATTAAACTGGCGGCCATGGAACGGGAACACGCGTGGATGTGGGAGGCGACAACGAAATCAAGCCGGCGGCCGTTATCGGATTCATCGGCAAGCACAGTAAAGGCTGCAGGTTCCGGCATTGTCTATGGGTAGGATTAGTTTTCGGAATTTTCCGAAACAAATAAGGATTCTATTTCCGATACGATGGTAGCCTCATCGGTCTTTTTGGCTGTCGACAGCTCTTTTACCAACAGCACC
>JAOZPY010000016.1:16218-18109 GCA_029932495.1 Desulfobacterales bacterium | reverse complement strand
CCTTTGCGGCGGCTTATCCGAAATACCATTCCCGGATGACCGAACTGGTCGCCAGTTTGACCGGCCGGTTGCATCTTGGCACAAATCCGCTGGATGGCGTCAACTGGGGGCAAAGCGTGGGCCGCTTCCTGATGAGCCTGTCCGGCTCCATTTTCGTTTTTGCCTCCAAGCTGGTGCTGGTAGTGATTTTTCTGTTTTTTATTCTGCTGGGCAAACCGTATTTTAAATACAAAATAATGAAATCTTTTTCCCAGGAAAAAGCCAATCAGCTCAGTCAGATTACCAGCTCAATTACCTCCCAGATCCGCCGTTACCTGTCGCTGCAATTTTTAATCAGCTTTGTAACCGGAATTCTGGTATGGCTGGCCCTGGAATTGATCGGGGTGGATTTTGCGGCTACCTGGGGAGCCCTGGCTTTTTTCCTGAATTTTATACCCACCATTGGGTCTATTGTCGCTTCCATTCCTCCGATTCTGTTGGCTCTGGTGCAGTTTTATCCCAACCTGTGGCCGGGCATCATCACCATGCTGGTGTTGCTGGCCATCCAGTTGAGCATGGGCAATGGGATTGCCCCCAAAGTGATGGGAGACCGGCTGAATCTCAGTCCGGTGGTGATTCTCCTGTCCCTGATGTTCTGGGGATGGCTGTGGGGGATTGTCGGTGCTTTGCTGTCCATTCCCATCGCCGCAGCTCTGAAGATCGCATGCGAAAACATCGAACCCCTGCACCCGGTCAGCGTTATGATGGGCTCGGGAAAAAGTTACCGCCGTGAACTTCTCAAGCAGGGAAGGCAGGATACGGTCCCCGGCAATCCGATGGCTCCTGTAAAAGATGGCCCTGAAGACCCGTAAATGCGCAGCACCTGGTCACAGGAGGAAAATTTTGTGAGCAAAAATCGGTATGGCTGGAAAGGCTGGCGAATGCCCCTGACAAACTTGCATGATCCCGAGTATTGTGAATTTGGTTGCCCCATTTGCCGCGCTGCCCGGGCGGGCGGGCGGGTGGCCGGATTTTTTCAGCGCGTAGAGCTGATCATTACCCGCGGCGGATGCTGGTGGGGCAAGGCCCGCCAGGCTAAATACGGGGTGCCACCCGATGAACCGCTGCCGCCTGAAAAATGAAACCGGCGCACCCCGCCTGCGGTCTATTCCCACCCCGCTTCTTTTTTCAATGATTTCAGGGTTAACACCAGGCAGGTTTTCAAGGTGTCATTGACCCCCTGGCCGGTGGTGGCACTGGCGGCAAAATAAGGGGCTTTCAGCTGGCGGTTGTAGAATTGGTTCATTTTTTCAATGGACATCAGGGGAACCCCCTCCTTGGCCAGGTCGCGCTTATTGTATTGCATTACCAGGGGGAGAGTCATGATGTTCAGACCGTAGCTTTTCAGATTTTCCGCCAGGTTTTTTAACGACAGAATGTTTTTTTCATGCCGGATTTTAAGAGAATCCGCCACAAAGACCACCCCGTCAACACCTTTTAACACCAGCTTGCGGGTGGAATTGTATTTGACTTGGCCGGGGACGGTGTACAGCTGTACCCGCACGTCACAGCCTTTGATTTTACCGGCCCCCATGGGGACGAAATCAAAAAAGATGGTCATATCCCCCTTGGTTTTGATCGAAACCATTTCGTCATTCATTAATTTGCGGCTGTTTTTAAAGACATATTCCAGATTGGTGGTCTTGCCGCAGCGGCCCGGACCATAGTAAACGATCTTGCATTCGACCTCCTTTTTTTTTAAATTAATCAGTGCCATACTGCTCCAGTTATCCGGTTGCCGCTCAACTTATTTTAATTATTGAAATTTTTTATCACTATATCATTATAAAAAGCCGTAGGAGTTGTGTCAAGCTGCAAGATCGGCGCTGCTTAAATCCTTCTGATTTAACAG
>JAOZPY010000016.1:0-16118 GCA_029932495.1 Desulfobacterales bacterium | reverse complement strand
CCGGGTTGTGTTTCGGTCAGGTTTTTTCGTCGTCGGCAGTGGCGCGATATTTGATAGACGCATTGCTTCTGAAGGCCGGCACATCGGTTTCAACGGTCTGCAGGGTTTCTATTTGACGGATACAAATTTATTCGCTTTTTTCCTCAGCCAGACAATCCAGCACTCAATATTTGCGATCCGGGCATCGAGTACGAGTTTCTGAAACCCGTCTTGCACACGTTTTTGCATGTCGACCTGCTTTTCTTTCAGGGAATTCAGGACCGCCACCTGGGATTCAACCAGCGCGCCGCCGCCCTCCAGGCGTAGGTTTTTGATAAAGAAAAGTTTGGCCAGAAATTCCACCCGTAGATCACGCACGTGCTTTGCAGGGCTGAGCACCCACGCATCAAACGCCTTGCGTCCTTGCGGGGTCAGAGAAAAGATCCTTTTTGAAGGCCGCGTCTGCTGAATCTCCACGCAGGATTGAAGCCAACCCAGCCCTTCAAGCCTTTTTAAAAGGGCATACAATTGGCTGGTGCTCACGTACCAGGTCGAGCCGAGGTGGACCTCGATGTAGTGCCGTATTTCGTAACCGTGCCGGGCACCGCCCCGTAGCACCCCCAGCAGGGCGTATTCTGTGGCGGCTCTGGTTTTCATCAGCTTTTCCTCCGGTGCCGTTATTTGCCGAACGGGCACACTGGATAGTGACAGCGTTCGCAGTTCAGGCAAAGTCCTCCATGGGCGGTTTCGGCCAGATCTTTTCTGGTGATGCGATCCCCGGCCAGCACCCTGGGAAGCATGATATCAAAGACCGTGGCCCGGTAATACAGGACGCATGCAGGAAGCCCCATCACCGGCACATCGTCGAAGTGGGCGTAAAGGAACATGGCCCCCGGCAGTACGGGCGATCCATACACAAGATCCTGCGCACCGGCATCCGCAATGGCCAGCCGGCTGACGTCATCAGGGTCCACGCTCATTCCGCCCGCCACCAGAATAAGGCCGGCACCTTCGGCAAGGAGCTTTTCAATACCTTTGCGGATTTTATCCGGGTCATCGGGCATATATAAGGGCTGTCGAACATTGCACCCGAAAAACCGGAGCTTTTTGCTGAGAATCGGCGCGAATCTATCTTCGATTTTGCCCGAATACACCTCGTTGCCCGTAATCACAAGGCCTGTATCCAGCGCGGTAAATTTTTTTACAGAAAATATTCCACCGGCATCTTTTGCAACCCTGGCTGCCTGCTCAACCTCCCTGCGGTCAATAATAAGAGGAATGGCCCTTGTTCCCGCGAGGGTTTCTCCTTTCTGTACCACACTGTTGTTATGTCTACTGGCGCAGGTGACATTGGCAACCAGGTTAAATTCGGTAAGGGCCGCCACATCCACTTTCAGCAGTCCCCGGTGCGCTGCTTTGAGGTTAATCTTTCCTTCAGCGGGCTGCCCATTGAAGACAACCCCCGGTCCGGCCAGGGCATTTGCCAGCCTGATCGCCGCATCATCCTCGTGCAGTTCATCAGGTCCCATGTGCAGGACGTAGAGGTGCTCCTTGCCAAGGCGTTTCAGGTGCTCCAGGTCGTCTTTTTGAACGATGTGTCCATTTTTGAAGGCCGGGCCCTTGAACTGTCCCGGCCTGATTTCTGTGATGTCATGGGCCAGAACCGTACCCACGGCTTTTTCCAGCGAAATGACGGTTGCCGATGACTTGTACTTGTTTGCCATATTGATATCCTACCTATATTCCATTATAACATATTCTATAATGGAATATAAATTTCTTGTCAAGCCAACTCCGATAGAGGGGAATCGTCGCGGGATTACGATAATTATAGAGACGGCAGTGATTCCACAAAAAAACCCTGCCCGAATTATTATCCGGGCAGGGTTTTTTCGTTTCCAGCAGCAGCCGGATTATTTCGTATACTCGCTGCTTCTGAAAGCCGGCACATCGGTTTCGACGGCTTGGGCATCGCCAATTTTCAGGGCGGTGTCCATGATGTCGATGGCTTCATCAATTTGTTCTTCGGTAATGATCAGCGGTGGGGCGATGACCAGGGTATCATACCAAGCGGCCATGTATAGCCCGTTTTTCATGGCCTCGGCGGCGATTTTGGCCGTCATGAGCGCTTTTCCACTCAGTTTATCAGCCTTGGTATCAAACGGCTCCCGGGTTTTGCGGTTTTTCACAATTTCAAGCCCCCAGAAATGCCCGATGCCCCGGACATCCCCAATGCAGATGTGTCGATCGGCCAGTTCATAAAGTTTTTGCTGCAGATGCCCGGCAGCACGCTGGGGCAGCCCGGAGTCGAACAACTTCTTGTATTCGGCCACGGCGGCCGGGATGGCCGATGCCGCCAGGGCGTGATAGGCATAAGTATGACCGTGGCAAAAAAGGCTTTCGTCAAAAAACCGGGCCACTTTTTCCGTAGATACGGTCAGTCCTACCGGCGTGTAAGCTGCGCTGGCGCCCTTGGCCGTGGTTAAGATGTCCGGGGTGACGTTCCAGTGTTCAATGGCAAAGGCTTTGCCGGTTCGAAACCAGCCGGACATGACTTCATCGGCGATCAGCAGCACTCCGTTGTCATCACAGATTTTGCGCACAATCGGATAATATTCCGGCGGCGGGACGATGCGGCCGTTGGTGCCCACCACCGGCTCCACGATCATGGCCGCCACATTGCCTTCTTCTTTGATCATGTAATCCAGATAGCGTGCACACTGGACGTTGCACTGGGGATAAGTCAGATCAAAGGGGCAGCGGTAGCAGTAGTGATCTGGTGCAAAGCGTACGCCTTCGATGGTGCACCGGGCCCGCTCGGAATACCAGCGGCGCGGATCTCCCGTAAAGGCGGCTCCGGCCGGTGTGGCTCCGTGGTAGGAGTGGTAGCGGGAGATCACTTTATAAGCCGGCGCCTGGCATTGGCGGACCATTTTCAGGGCGGCTTCATTGGCTTCGGTACCGCTGGTGGAAAAGAAAAATTTTGCCAGGCCCTCGGGCATAACGCTTTGCAGCGCTTCCACGGCCGCCATAGCGGCTTCGTTGGCAAAACCGGGGGCGATATAGGGCAATTTTTCAGCCTGCCTGACAATGGCTTCAATCACCGCCGGATTCTTATGGCCGAGATTGGAGCACATCAGCTGGGAGGAAAAGTCGATATAGGATTTACCGCTTTCGTCGTAAAAATAAACCCCCTGTGCATCGGTAATCAGCAGCGGAGTGGACCATGCCTGCTGGCGGTTCCAGGTGCCGTAGGTATGATCCGTTAACGCTTTGACTTTGTCGTTGACCGCACTCATTGTTTTACTCCTTTTATTGGTTGACTTGCTGAGCCGGTTTGATGTTTAAAGACTTTCCAGCCGCTCAAGATGCGCTTTGCGTTTTTTGGCGATCATTTTCAGCGCGCGGGCAACCTCGGGCTGGGCCTGGATTTTTTCCGCCGCCGCCAGGTAATAGCGCTGGGCGCGCTGCTCCAGCCGGCGGGCGGTTTCGAGCGCCTCGGCGGCATTCATGGCGCTGGCTTCTTCACATTGCTCGCAAAATGGTGCGCGGGTGAAATCCCGGATGGGTTCCAGGATCATTTCGCTGACATTTTCCCGGCGTGTCCGCTGGACGGTTTTAAGATTCTTGGTGGTGTTGGCGGCAAACTGCGCAAACATCTCTTTGTACTGGGCGCAGGCCGGGTTGTCTGCCACCAGTTGGTAAAATGACTGGTCCTGGGTTTCTATTTCTTCAGCGAAGTTGAGTATGCTGCCAAAATTTTCCAGAGGCATGATTTATTCCCTTAACTTTGTATGATTGCATCCAGACTGGTTTCAATACCCGAAACCAGTTTTAGAGCCAGCGCTGGATAACAACTTTGGTATCCGTGAAAAAATTGAAAATTTCCTGGCCATGGCCCTTGGTGTCGCCGAAAAAGGAGTCACCCGCTCCGCCAAACGGAAAGAAGCTCATGGGTGCGGCAATGCCGATGTTAATGCCCACCATGCTCGGTTTGACGCGGTATTTGAATTCCCGTGCGGTGGTGCCGCTGTCCGTGTAGATACAGGCGGCATTACCGTAGCCGCGGGTGTTGATCAGTTCAATGACTTCATCCAGGTCCTTGGCACGCACGATGCTGACGACAGGCCCGAAAATTTCTTCACGGGCGATGGTCATATCGGCCTTGACATGGTCAAAGATCGTGGGACCGACAAAAAAGCCATTGGGGCATTCGGGCACTGTAAAATCGCGGCCATCCAGAATCAGCTCCGCTCCTTCGGCAATTCCTTTTTCGATGTAACCCAGCACTCTTTCTTTATGTGCCGGCCCGGCCAGTGGCCCCATGGCGGTCTGTTCGTCCAGACCATCGCCGACTTTCATGGCCTTGGCTGAGGCCACGAATTTTTCTATCAGCTCGTCGGCCACGTCTCCCACTGGTACCAGCACGGACCCTGACAGGCAACGCTGGCCGGCACAGCCAAAAAAGGACGTGGTCAAAGAAGGCATGGCAGCTTCAATATTGGCATCCGGGGTGACCGCCACAATGTTCTTGGCACCACCCAGGGCCTGGACCCTTTTGCCGGTCTCTCCGCAGCGCTTGTAGATGTATTTGGCCGTGGGCGTGGAGCCTACAAAAGAGATCCCCTCAACATCCGGGTGATCCAGCAGAGCGTTGACCACATCGCGGGAACCGTGGACCATGTTTACCACCCCTTCGGGAAGACCGATTTCATCGACGATCTCGAATATTTTCGTCTGGGTCATGGGAACCTGCTCGGAGGGTTTGACAATAAAGGTGTTGCCGCAAACGATGGCGTAAGGCAAAAACCACCAGGCGACCATACCGGGGAAGTTGTAAGGAACGATGGCCGCAAAGACGCCAATGGGCTGGCGGTGACCGTAACAGTCAATCCCTTTGGCGATGTCTTCGAGGGTGTAGCCGGTCATCAGGGTGGTTACACCGGTGGCATGCTCCACGTTTTCAATCATGCGTCGTACTTCGCCACGGGCCTCGTCAATGGCTTTTCCCTGCTCGGTGGTCAGCACCCGGGCAATTTCTTCGAAGTTTTCTTCAAACGCATCTTTGAGCCGGAACAGATAACGCGCCCGGGTCAGCGGCGGTGTGGTCCGCCACTCCCAGAAGGCATCTTTGGCGGCTTTAACGGCCCGGTCCACATCCTGGGCGGTTCCATAAGCGACGGTGGCGATTTTTTCGCCTTTGGCCGGGTTCCAGACATCCCCAATGGTGGTGGAGTCGGATTCCACCCATTCTCCATTGATGTAATTTTTCATTGATGGCAGTGACATAAAATATCCTCCTTTGCTGGATTGGTGATGACGATCCGTTGCAGCGGTGCAACCTGTGCGCCTGTAAACTGGTCGGCAATTTGAAGTCGGTTAATCTGATTGTTGTCCACTTTAGGGAAAGGCAATTTTAATGTCAAGAAAATAATGCGCTAATTTGCGAAAAATATAATATTTTTGGTATATATATGCGAAATAAGATAATATTATAGAAGAATTTATCAATATCTATTAATTTACGATTGTTTTTTTAAACAGGATGTGTTACCTGAATATCCAGTGATCAGACAGCGGGCAGCCTTGCCGCTTATTATAAATTGAGGGGGGATCCATGAAGCCAAATAACACGTCGGGCAAAAAGAAAGGCCTGGATGCACTTGACTGCCTGATGATTGAGCTCTTGCAAAAAGACGGGCGGATTTCAAATACCGAGATTGCCAAGAAAGTCGGAATCTCCGAGGCCACTGTACGCACGCGCCTCAACCGTCTGATCCAAGAAGAATACATTCAGATCGTGGCCGTGAGCAACCCCATCAAGCTGGGCTTCAAGATCGTCGGCACCATCCGGATTTACGTTGAAATCAAAAAAATGGAAAAAATTATCCGAGAGCTCAAGAAACTCAAGCCCTTGTGGTTTATTGTCCAGACCACCGGCGGTACAGGAATCGATACGGAATTTGTGGTCAAGTCCATTGATGAACTCAACGAGCTGGTCTTTGAAAAAATCAATAAAATTGACGGAATTATCCGTACCGAAACCACCCTGTTTTTAAAATATATCAAGCGCCAGTATGACTGGGGCACGGCCATGGATTAAAAGGCTTCAAAACCTCATCTGTCCGCAGACCATTGCAGAATCTCATATCTAATATACAAAGGCTCTGATTTTTATTTCCGGAAGCAGACAATTTTCCAATTCCGTTAACGATAAAGATGGCAGCTGATGAGATGAGCAGCGCCGGAAGATTTCATTTGCTGCGGTTGGGGTTTATGCGTTTTGCAGATTGGCATCACTTCCGGGCAGCGGGTATGAAAACGGCATCCGGCCGGTGGATTTTCAGGGTTGGGAATATCCCCCTTTAAAACGATGCGATGCGCTCCCCGGCGTTTGGGATCGGGTCGCGGAATGGCCGACAGCAGCGCCCGGGTGTAAGGATGCCGGGGTTGGGCAAAAAGTGTCTCCTTGCTGGTCATCTCCACGATTTCGCCTAGATACATGACAGCGATGGTGTCGCAAACGTGTTCCACGACTGCCAGGTCATGGGAGATAAAAATGTAGGACAGGCCCAACTGCTGGCGCAGATCCACCAGCAGATTCAAAACCTGGGACTGGATGGAGACATCCAGCGCCGAAACCGGTTCGTCGGCAATAACGAGTTTGGGTTCCAGGGCGATGGCCCGCGCAATACCGATACGCTGGCGCTGACCTCCTGAAAACTCGTGCGGATAGCGCAACGCCGCTTCCGGCTCCAGGCCGACCATTTCCAGCAAATGGGCCACCCGTTTGCGTCGTGCGGCCCTGTCGCCGATATTGTGTATGACCAGCGGCTCGGCAATTATGTCACCGATTTTTTGACGCAGATCCAGAGAAGCATAAGAGTCCTGGAAAATAAGCTGCATTTGTCTGCGCCGGCTTCGTAGCTCACGGGCGTTGAGTTTGCCGAGATCTTCTCCCTCCAGCAATATTTTTCCGCCATTTGGCTCAATCAGTCGCAGCAGCACCCTGGCCAGAGTTGATTTACCGCAGCCGGATTCACCAACGACGCCGAATGTTTCCCCATTTTTAAGGGCAAAGCTGACATTGTCAACGGCATGGACCATCCCCCGGCCGCCTTTGAGCGGAAAATATTTCGTCACGTTTTGTACTGTCAGCAGATCAGGCTTCATAAGGGTTCCAGCAGGCCAACCGTTGGGTTGTTTTAAGATCTTTGAGCGGCGGCGGTTTACGAAAACAAACATCCTGCACACGGTCGCAGCGCTGTGCAAAGTAACAGCCATCGGGGCGCTGGTCAACGGCCGGTACCATGCCCGGGATGGTCGGCAGATGGGTTTTTTTGTTGCCGATCTTGGGTATTGATGCAAGCAACCCCCGGGTGTAAGGGTGTTGCGGATGCTCAAAGATTTCTTCCACAGGTGCCTGCTCCACGATTTTTCCGGCATACATGACCACCACGTCATCACAAAATTCAGCCACGACCCCCAGATCGTGGGTAATCATGAGGATCGACATGTTGAACTCTTTTTGCAGCCGGATCATCAGCTCCAGGATCTGGGCCTGGATGGTCACATCCAGCGCCGTGGTCGGTTCATCGGCGATCAGCAGGTCCGGTTCGCAGGCCAGGGCCATGGCGATCATTACCCGTTGCCGCAGGCCCCCGGAAAGCTGATGGGGGTACTGGTCCAAGCGGGTCTCCGGTGAACCAATACCCACCGTATCCAGTAAAGTCACAGCGCGCCGGCGGGCCTGCTGGCGGTCAAACCCGCGGTGGATTCGCAAAACTTCTCCGATCTGAAACCCGATTGGAAATGTCGGATTGAGACTTGTCATCGGTTCCTGGAAGATCATGCCGATGCGATTGCCACGGATTTTTCTCATTTCCGCCCGGTCCAGCTCCAGCAGATCAGTGCCGTTGAACAGGATGCCGCCGGATTCCACCCGGCTGGGCGGAGATGGCAGCAATCGCATAATGGACATGGCGGTGACACTTTTTCCGCAGCCGGATTCGCCCACAAGCCCCAGTGTCCGACCCCGCTGCACGGTAAAGGAAATATTTTCAATCACCCGTGCGGGGCCTATTTCGGTGGCGAAGCTGACCGAAAGATCGTTTATTTCAAGGAGCTTTTTTGACAATGTCCGCAATTCCTTTGGCGCGTCGAGCCCGTGTCAGCTGAAAATAATCCGCGGAAAATAATAAGAGACAATCCAGTTGGGAATATCGACAATTTCATTGATCCGCAGGTCGGCACACACGCTGCACAGCATGTATGCTTCGGTCGGGGACAGCCCGTGCTCGGCTGAAATCAGATCGACCATATCGCTGACGGCGTTTTTAGCCGATTCCATCAGATCCGGGCCGACACCGGTGGTGACCTCATAGCCTCCCGCATCCAGATGCCGGGTGACCGGACCGGCCGTGGTAATTCTCGGAAAGTTCAGGGCCATGCCTTTTACGACTTCCAGCTTGACCGTCACATTCATGGGGCTTTCAATGGCAGTGCCGCAGACCTCGCCGTCTCCCTGGGCGGCATGCCCGTCACCGATTGAAAACAGCGCTCCCGGGACTTCCACCGGCAGATAAAGAATCGAGTCAATCCCGATATCGCGGGTATCCATGTTGCCTCCGATTCGACGCGGATTGACCACGCTGTGATCACCTTCGGCTGCCGGGGCAATGCCGATGGTCCCGGGGAAGGGTTTGAGCGGCACTTTGGCTCCCCGCAGATAGGCAGCGGGCGCCAGGCTTTGGGCATCATATTGCCAGATATGCAGGGCCGGTTCATCAAACCGGTCGGCCAGCAGCCCAAAGCCGGGAATGACGGCCGACCATCCCCACCCGGAAAGCTCGAAGGCGACAATGGTGATCTTCAGGGTGTCACCGGGTTCAGCACCCTCCACATAGACAGGTCCTGTGACCGGATTGACCCTGGCAAAATCCAGGTTGGCCACATCATCCAGGGTGGAATCGGCGGTGATCTGACCGCCGGAAGCGTCCACGGTTTCAAAGGTCACTACACTGCCGGAGGCCACTTTCAGGACCGGAGGGTTCGATCGATTCCAGCCATAATGAGTCCGGTCTGCCGTTACGGTGTAATCTGGTTTTATCGACATGTTTCTGCATCTCCTTGTTTTATCGCTTTTTTACATGACCCTGTCCGCCGGTCAGAATGAGTTTGCCAGAATTCGCGCAGGTCAACTGCACCGAAGCTTCTGCGGCAGGGCGGTTCAGCTTCGGTACAGGTGACCGCGAACATGCAGGTCTTTGCAGCTTTTTTTTCAGCTTACGTACGGATGTGGCTGCCCATTAGGACGGCTATCAGGGTGAATCCTACTGGGCATCCTTGGCATAGACATATTCGTAGTTGACCGGAATATGCACCGGATCGACAAAGATGGCGTCCGGGCCTCCCAGCCGCAGGGCCCGCATGGTGAAGCGCTGTTCGTTGAAAATGGGGGCCCAGGGGGCATCTTTCATGATGTCAATAAATATGGAACGCCACAGCTCCGTTCGCTGGGATGCCTTGGCCGGATCACTCATGGCGTCTGCTTTTGTCGCCTTTGCCTCCAGGTCCTTGTTGCAGTACCAGGACCAGTTCCAGCCGCCTTTCACCGCACCGCCGCAGCCGAGTATGGGGCCATAAAAATTGGAGGGATCCGGAAAATCGGCAATCCAGGCCATACCACCGGACCAGATCATAGGGGCCTGATCGGGTTCACCGCCGGCGGTGATGACCGCCGACTGGGCCAGAGTTTTGAGATTGGCTTTAATGCCGATGCCGGCCAGATCCTGCTGGATGGCCTGAGCGATGCGGGGGTTCGGATCGGTGTTATTGGCGTAAAGTTCGGTGGTAAAACCGTTTGCATAGCCGGCTTCGGCCAGCAATGCTTTGGCTTTTTGCGGATTATAGGGATACCCCTTGTAGTTTTTATCATAACCCGGCATTGCCGGCGGCAACGGCTGGTTGGCGGGTATCGCCCGGTTATTGATGATTTTGCAGATGCGTTTTTTGTTGATGGCCATGTTTACCGCCTGTCGCACTTTGACGTTGTCAAAGGGCTTCATGCGCACATTCATGGAAACATAGCCGGTGTGCAGTTGGCCGCCTTCAATGATCAAGTCGGCGTTTTTCGGATCATTTTTAACCTGCAGAAAACGGGCCGGCGGAATGCCGTCGCCCAGAATATCAACCTGTCCGCGCTGCAGACGCAACAGGGCCACGGTGGGCTCCACGCCGACTTCAAAGATGATTTTGTCCAGGCGGGGCAGACCGGGTTTGTAGTAATCATGGTTGCGTACATAGACAACGCGCTGGCCCAGTTTCCATTCCTGCATTTTAAAGGCACCGGTTCCCACAGGATGCTTGCCGAAATCCGCTCCCCACTTCTCGACTTCTTCCTTGGGCACGGCAAAGGCGAAATTAATGGCCATAACATGCAGAAAGGTTGCATCCGGACGTGACAGTTCGATGCGCAGGGTATACGGATCCACAACAGTCATCCCGGAAAGTTCCGTGGTCTTGCCGGCGACCATGTCGTCAAATCCTTTGATGCTCCCAAAAAAGCCCTGCCCGGGGCTCTGGGTCTTGGGATTGACCGCCCTGTCAATGGAATACTTGATATCTTCGGCGGTCAGCTTGCGGCCGTTGTGAAATTTGACATCCTTGCGAATTTTAAAGGTGTAGATTTTTCCGTCCGGGGATATCGTAAAGCTTTCGGCCAGATCCGGCTCTAATTTATACGTGCCGGCTTTATAGTCCATCAGGCCGTTGAACAGACTTTTAATCATCGACCAGTTTTGCCAGTCATAGCCGATGGCCGGATCCAGTGTACTGATGTCGTCTTTGTAGGTGACGACCATCGTTCCGCCCTGTTTAATCTTTTGCGCTTCAACCGGTGTCAGGGCGCCCAGAGAGACAGCCAGACACAGAACCACAGCAAACAGAAGAGCTTTTTTCATTTTTTCCTCCTTGGTTTTGTTGATGATCAATTAAGTTATCGCAAATAAACCCGTGGATCGACAAACGGCATTATCAGATCGGCCAGCAGGTTGCCCAGAACAATGCCGATGGCGGCCACCAGGGTAACCCCCATAATGATGGGGATGTCCACCATCTGGATGGCCTGCCAGGCCAGTTGCCCGATTCCCGGCCAGCCGTAGACCGATTCCACCACCACAGCGCCTGCCATAAATATGCCGATATCCAGGCCCACCATGGCAACCACCGGCAAAATGGCGTTGCGCAACGCGTGGACCAGGACCACCGCCCGTTCGGTCAGGCCCTTGGCCCGCGCTGTCCGGATGAAATCCTGCCGCAAAACATCAACCATGCTCGAACGTATCATGCGCGAATACCAGCCGCCTCCCGAAATGCCGAGAGTCAAAGCCGGAAGCACCAGGTGCTTCAGTGAACCATAGCCTCCCAGTGGAAAAATTGGGATCATGTTGGCAAAAACATACAGCAGCAGAAGGCCCAAAACAAACTGGGGGATGGATACCCCGGCAAAGGACAGGGCCATGATCCAGGTGTCGGTGGGACTGCCGCGTTTGGTGGCAGCATAGATCCCGGCGGGCAGGCCGATTAGCAGTTCAAAAAAAATGGTGCCCACCATCAGCAACAGGGTCGCCGGCAGACGGCTCATGATCAATTCCCGGACCTGGGTTTTTTGTTTGTAAGAGCGGCCCAGATCACCCTGAACCAGTCGCCCGAGGTATTTAACGTATTGCACCGGTAACGGCTGATCAAGACCGAGCTGTTTGCGAATCGACTCCACGGTTGCCTGGGTGGCACTGCGGCCGGCGATCATTCTCACGGGGTCTGCCGGCATCAGAAAAGAAAGACAAAAGGTGATCAAGGTCACTCCGAACAATATCAGGATTGACTGGCCGAGTCTTTTGGCAAGAAAAGTGAGCATCAGTCTCGCCCCCGCTGTGTCGGATCAAGTACGTCACGTAACGCATCGCCCACCAAGTTAAACGAAAGCGACAGCAGCATGATGGCCGCTCCCGGGAAGAACACCAGCCAGGGGGCATCTAGAAAATAGGATTGGCTTTCATAGATAATGCCACCCCAGGAAGGCGTCGGCGGTCTGACCCCTACCCCCAGAAACGACAGGGTCGCCTCCAGCAAAACTGTCGTGGCAATTCCCAGGGTCCCCCAGACCAGCAGTGTGGGCCAGAGGTGGGGTACGACATGGACGAACAAAATCCTCGGCCAGGAGGCGCCGATGGAGCGTATCGCTTCAATATATTCCTGCTCCACCAGGGTAACCGTCTGGCTGTAAATTACCCGTGCGATTTGCACCCAGTTAACCAAGGCGATGACCAGCGCGACAATCCAGAGACTGGGGTTGAAAATGGCCGCCAGGGCAATGGCCAGCAAAAGTGCGGGAAAGGCCATCATGAGGTCGGTAAAACGCATAATTGCAGTGCCCAAAAATCCCTTGACATAACCGGCGATAATGCCCAGGAAGGCGCCGATTAAAACCGCCGCTCCGTTGGCAGCAATACCGATGAGCAAAGAGGTCCGGGCACCGAAAAGCAGCCTGGAAAAAAGACTGCGGCCCAGCAGGTCGGTACCCAGCCAGAATTTGGTATTCGGTGGCAGGGGTGCGCCCTCGATGCTCAGGCCCTCAAAAAATTGCTTGTTGGGAGGGTGGGGGGCAATGAAGGGCGCAAAAATTGCGGCTATCGAAAACAGCAAGATCATGACCATACCAAAAAGCGCCAGACGGTTTCTGAGAAATTTTTTTAAACTGTAAGACATTCGTCACCAATTATTTCGCGAATCAAACCTCAATCGGCTTGTCCTCTGGGATTTGCCCGGCAGTTGATATGTCAGCAGTATGGCAGAGCCAATACATGAAATGCCCCATAATTGTCAAGCAGGAAATATGGATTCTTGCGACACAAATCCGGCCATGGCGGGATTGCAAGTTCGACGCCTAAATCGTGATGTGCTGTTATTTTTTTCCCGCCGATTCGATGGCAAGTTGTGAGGTTGCCACCCGCCAGGTGGTTTAAGGACCTTTCTTTTTGAGCAGGGTGTTTTCGATGGCTTGGATCCACTGGGGCGGATAGGGGACTTTGAAAGCGGCAGTGTCTTTCTGGTTTTGCGCATTGAAAAAATCAATTTTAACCAGCGATTGGTGCAGTTCCACGCCCTTGTGGCTGCGGTCGTGATAGACTCGGACGATGCCGGCCGCCGGGATTTCGAGTTCTATTTTTTTCAGTCGGCTGCGGTAAAACAGGCGGTCGGAAAGCAGCAGCAGAAACCCGCTGCTTTTGCGCGGCGCGCCGGGTTCAGTGGCCCGGCCGTAGTAGTTGACGCCAAAGCTCATAGCCTGGATCTTGCGGCTGCCGAAGCGTGCATCAATCCATTTGCGGTCCATCCGACGCACCCAGGCAATATAGGCGATGATACCGAAAAAAAACAGGGCGATGATCACCCATTGCTGGTTGGCAAAATTATCCATGGTTAACGAAAATCCGACAGATAGATAATCAGTTTCTTGCGGGCCATATTGTGCCGACGGCCGCTGCGGCTGCCCATGGCCGCGAGAATGGAATCCGCGATTTCATTGTCTTTTTTGCCTTTTTTACGCAGGGCGCGGATCTGCTCGGCATTGAGCTCCAACAGCTGGTGAAAACCCTCCCGGTCGCGGGAGTAAAAAACAAAAAACCCCAGGATAAAAACCAGCATCGAAGATCCCGCGGCCACGTATATGTCCACCGTGGGATCCGGCCAGAGCAACCGCAGCAGGCTGTGGGGGCTGCCCGCATTGAGCAGGCAATACATGGCAACTAGGCCGACGGCCACCATGAGTCCGTAAATTATGTACAGCAGCGCTCTGGGCAACACTTTGGTTCCTTATAAAAATTTTGGACACAGATTAGCACAGTTTGTAAACATAATGAACTCACAAAAGGAACTTTTTACGTAACCGGCGAATTTCAGGTATTTAAAATTGAAAATGGGGAACCACCCGAACGGCGATTCCCCATTGCAGTGGTTAAAATCACAATTTAGACAGGCCGCATTTCGCCTTCTTCCATGGCAGCCCACTGGGCTTCGGCTTCCTCCCAGGCTTCATCGGAGGCATCTTTTTCCCAGACCTCCAGGCCGCGTTCGGCCCGGGTGGCACCGGGCAGCAGGTTGTCCAGGGTGATTCCTACAATGGCGGTCACCGCCATGCCGGTGCTCAACACCGCCTGGAGAATGTTGCCGATAACGTTGAGTGCATCTCCCTGGGTTCCCCAGGCAATCGCACCGCTGACGATTTTACCCGTGCCGACGTCATAATGCGGGGTAAACCAGAACGGGACGCTGAGACCGGCAAAAAAAGCCAGGCCGATGATAAACAGGTTCCGGGAATTGTTCAGGTTGACCATTTGAAGATTGGACAGCCCCACGGCGGCGATCATGCCGAACAACCCGACAAACATGGCACCCACCACCGGCATGGGCAAAGTGGCCAGGACGGCCCCGAATTTGCCGATGATGGGAATGACCAGCATGGCCACCGCGCCGGCGCGGATCACCCGGCGGCTGGCCACCCGGGTCAGACCGATGGAGCCGATGTTTTCCGAGTAGGTCGTGGTTCCGTTGCATGTCTGCAGGATGCCGGCGATCAGACATCCCAGTCCTTCGGCACCCAGCCCCCGGGAAATCATTTTGCCGGTGGGAACGGGCGCTTCGGAAATACGGGCGCAGGCGTAATAGTCACCGATGGATTCGATCATCGAGGCCAGGTAGCCGGCCAGCATCCCAAAGACTCCGGCCCACAGGGTGGCGCTGCCGAAATTCGGAAAACCCCACTTGAAGGGCACCATGGGCGTGAAGCTGATCCAGCTTGCGGCACTGACCAGACCGAGTTTGCCGGCCAGGTTGGCGGCGTTGCCAGCCGGAATGAGGCCCAGCACGGTGCCGATCAGCGAAGCCAGCCAGCCGGTGACAATCGCCAGCAGGACCGGAAAGAGCAAAAACATCCGGGATTTCATGGAAAACACCTGGGAGTAAAGAATCAATGCCACCAGGGTGATCAGGGAGATTACCCAGTTGGTGGCCATCCAAGGCGCACCGATGCCGAAAAGCGCCAGACCGATCATGGCAATGGTCGGTCCGATGGCAATCGGGCTGATAAGTTTGCGCACCTGGCCCATGATTCCCGTGTAGCCGAGAAAAATTTCCACCACCGAGGCGATCATGATGGCCCCGGCGATTTCCTGGACCTGGAGTTGCCACAGGGGGGTGTTACCGGTGAGCTTTTTAGCGGCCACCATGCCGATGATGGCAAACGTGGGCCCTAGAAATGAGAAGGTGCCACCCTGTACAACCGGCAGGCGGTTTCCCAGGGGAGACTGCTGGATCAGGGTACAGATGCCGGACGTAAAAAAGATGGTGGAGATCAGCAGCGCCAGCTGGTGGGGGGGCATTTTGATGGCACCGCCGATAATAAAGGGGATAAGAACCGTGGCGCCAAACATGGTCAGGTACTGCTGGATTCCGAGCAGCACCGCCAGGGGCCACTTGGGCTTGCTGCCGATGGGGTAGACAATCCAGTGTTTGTGTTCCTCTTTTTGTTCTTCACTCATTATCTTTTTTTCCTCCTTAATGGTTAAGGCCCCCATTGGGAGCGGTTAATAAAGCGGCATTTTCCGCAGAACTTAATGTCGCTTATGCCGTCAGCCGGCGATCGTCCGGCTGATATCCGCGTACATGTCAGGGCGCAAATCCCTGAAAAACTGCCAGCCGTCCCGGACTTCCCGGATTTCTTCCAGATCCAGATCGGCCACCACGATCTCGTCCTTATCCTCGCTGCCCTTGACCAGGATTTGGCCGCGGGGGTCCACAAAATAGCTGGAGCCGTAAAAACGGCCGAATTCCCAGGGCTTTTCCAGGCCCACACGGTTGTTGGCGCCGATAAAAACACCATTGGCCACGGCCTGGGCTGGTTGTTCGAGCTGCCACAGGTACTGGGATTTTCCGGTGGTGGTGGCCGAAGGGTTGAACAGGATTTCAGCGCCTTTGAGGGCCAATATGCGCGCGCATTCCGGAAAATGGCGGTCATAGCAGATGTAGATGCCGATTTTGGCATAGGCGGTTTCAAACACCGGAAATCCCAGGTTGCCGGGTTT
>JAOZPY010000244.1 GCA_029932495.1 Desulfobacterales bacterium | reverse complement strand
GGCGATTATTTCGATGAACGCTTCGGGCCGCAATGGAAGGAAAAACAGCGCGATTTTTGGTCCCAGTTCGAGCAGACTTTTCAAATCGGAAAGGGGATTCAAGAACGCCTCAAACACGATCGCAAAATTATTGATAAAGGCATTTAAGTACAAGATTCATAGCCTATGAATAAATGCATTGAGGCCCAATCCGGGGTTAAATCGGTTACGGATTTTCATCGTGATTGTGGTGCAAAATAAATACGATGTGGCTGCAAAGTAGCTACTTTCTTACTTGACTTTCCTCCCGCCTTCCTTTATAGTCCATCTCTTAAACTTGCGTGCGTATCAGGTATACCAGCGGTTTGACTTTAATTCCAGCAATATCATTGCGCTATCCAATTGCTTTTAAAATAAGTGCAGAGAAATACTACCAAATAGGAGGATTGAAAATGGATTTTGCGCTGTCAAAGGAGCTTGAGATGCTTCGCAAAGCCGTGCGGGAGTTTGCGGATAAAAAAATAGCCCCTCAAGCCGACGAGTGGGACGCAAACCACTATTTTCCATATAAGGAAGCGGTCAGGCCCATGGGGGAACTCGGTTTTTTTGGAACCGTGATTCCCGAAGAATACGACGGAGAGGACATGGGCTTTCTGGCCGCGATGATCGTAACCGAAGAAATCGCCCGTGCTTCCAGTTCGTTGCGTGTTCAGGTAAACATGCAGACCCTCGGCTGTGCTTACACCATTTACAGATATGGAACCGAAGAGCTGAAAAAGAAATACATTCCCAAGCTGGTCAGCGCCGAGTACATGGGAGGATTTGCAATTACCGAACCGGATGCCGGCTCGGATGTGATGGCAATCCAGTCGGTGGCTGAAGACAAAGGGGACCACTGGCTGGTCAATGGGTCTAAGACATGGATTTCCAATGCAAATGTCGCCGATGTTCTCATTTATTATGCTTATACGGATCCGTCCAAGGGATCAAAAGGACTGTCCGCATTTGTGCTGGAGCCTAAGAATTTCAACGGGGTCAAAACAAGTGCCCTGGACAAGATGGGATCGCATTCATCGCCCAGCGGTGAAGTTTTTCTGAGCGACACCAGGATTCCCAAGGAAAATATCCTGGGGCAGCCCGGCGAGGGGGTGAAGATCGTCTTCAGCTCCCTGAACCATACCCGGCTGTCTGCAGCCGCCGGGGCGGTCGGCGTATCCCAGGCTTTTCTGGAAATTGTGACCAAGTATTGCAATGAGCGCAAGCAATTCGGCAAACCCATTGGAAACTTCCAGATGAACCAGGACATGATTGCCCAGATGGCCACTGAAATAGAGGCATCGCGGTTGCTGGTCTACAAGGCCGCCTGGGCCAAAGATCAGGGCAACCTCAACAATGGACTGGATGTCGCCCAGGCCAAGTATCTTGCCGGCGAGACAGTCACCAAGTGCGCCAACTATGCCATGCGAATCCTGGGAGCCTACGGGTATTCCACTGAATATCCAGTGGCCCGCTTTTACCGGGATGCACCCACCTATACCATGGTGGAGGGGTCAGCCAATATTTGCAAGTGGATTATTGCGCTGGATCAGCTGGGCATCAGGAAGGCAAACCGCTAAACTGGCTATCGTCATCTCTTGACCGATAGCTGCGTTGCGAGCTAATTTCAAATGCTCACGTACCGACGTGTACGCTCCGCTTTGAAATCGGTTTGCGCCTTGCTCTCGAACAAGATCTAAAGGTTTAAAAACCAGTTTGGCTAGTGTATAGCTTATGTAAAATAGAAATACTTTTTTAAAAAGGAGGACTGATATGGAGATCGTCGTGTTGGTCAAACAGGTGCCGGACACCGAATCGTTGATCGAAATCGCCGATGACGGGGTGTCAATTAAGACCCAGGACATCAAATGGGTCATGAACCCCTACGATGAGATTGCCGTCGAAGAGGCGCTGCAGATTCGGGATGCCCAGAGTGGCAGTGTGACCGTGGTTTCCATGGGACCGGCAAAGGCCGCCGAAACCATTCGAACCGCCCTGGCCATGGGAGCTGATAAAGGGGTTCACATCAACGATCCAGCGGCCGAGGGCAGTGATCCGCTGGCCACTGCCAGAATTCTGGCCGCCGCTTTAAAGGAACTGCCTTTTGATCTGATTATTGCCGGGCATCGGGCCGTGGATGAAGATAACTACCAGGTGGCTTCGGCGGTGGCTGAATTTCTAGGCATTCCGCAGATCTCGATGGTGATTAAAACAGAAATGGCCGACGGTAGAATCAGATGCCACCGCACCATTGACGGCGGCACCGTGGTGGTGGAAGCCGCACTGCCGGCGCTTTTTACCACCCAGCGGGGCCTGAATGAACCGCGTTACGCTTCCCTGCCGGGGATCATGAAAGCCAAAAAGAAACCAATGGCGGTCAAGACCATTGCCGAGCTGGGTATTGATCCGGCCACAGTGGGTGCGGCCAATCGAAAAATAAGGGTTGCGGCACTGAATTTTCCGCCCCAGCGTGAGGCTGTTCGGATGGTTGAAGGCGAAGCTGCGGCCGACAAAGCCGCCGAACTGGTCAAAGTACTGCATGAAGAAGCCAAAATCATTTAAAAGGAGAACGATATGGCACAGGGTGTGTTTGTTGTTACAGAACAAAGAGATGGTGCTTTTCGCAAGGTATCCTTTGAAGCCGTCAGTGAGGCCCGGCGCATTGCTGACAGTCTTGGCACGGATGTGACCGCCGTGGTGCTCGGTTCCGGTGTTGAAGACCTTGCAGGGGAGCTTGAAAAATACGGTCCCGATAAAATCCTGGTGGCCGACGATGCCGCACTGGCGGATTACACGACAGACGCTTACAGCAATGTGCTGGCCGATCTGGTGGCATCCGTGGATCCGGCCGTGATTCTGATGGGGGCCACTATCCAGGGAAAGGACCTGTCAGCCCGGCTGGCCGCCCGGCTGGATGCGGGACTGGCCATGGACTGCACGGCGGTCAAAGTGAGCGACGGCAAATTAACCTGTACCCGGCCCATGTTCGGCGGAAAGATTTTTGCTGATGTTCAAATTGAAGGGGAATTGCAGATTGTCGTCATCCGGCCGAATGTCATGGAGATAAGCGAAAACGCCAAGCAATGCGTGGTTGAAAAGCCGGCTGTCCAGGTGGGTGAGGTCAAAACCGCCATTGTAGACAAGAATATCGATACTGGGGACAAGATCGAACTGACCGAAGCGGATATCGTGGTATCCGGCGGCCGGGGAACCGGCGGAGACTTTGCGGTCATCGAACAGCTGGCTGCCGCACTGGGAGGTGCCGTCGGGGCGTCGCGTTCAGTGGTTGACGAAGGTTGGCGGCCTCACAGCGACCAGGTGGGACAGACCGGCAAGGTCGTCTCACCCGTGCTGTATGTGGCCTGCGGGATTTCGGGTGCCATTCAGCACTTGGCCGGCATGTCGACGTCCAAATATATCGTGGCCATCAACAAGGATCCGGAAGCCCCGATTTTTTCCAAGGCCGATTTGGGGGTGGTGGGGGACCTTTTTGATGTGGTGCCGGCAGTCACCGAAGAGGTAAAAAAGATACGGGGCTAGTCGCCTTGAAAAGGATAGACGTTTATGGATGAAACCAGAGAAACGTTGGAATTTGACGTGCTTTTTGTCGGTGGCGGCCCGGCTAATCTTGCCGGGGCCATCCATTTGATGAACCTGGCGCGGCAGGCACAAAAGGAAATCGAAGTCTGCCTGATTGAAAAGGCTGAGACCATCGGGGCGCACTCTTTGAGCGGTGCGATTCTGGATCCCGTGGCCCTCAGAGAACTGGTGGGGGACTACCAGCAAAAAGGCTGCCCCATTGAAGAGCTGCAATGTCGGGATGCGGTTTATTATCTGACTGCCGGCGGCCAGTTTCGCCTTCCCTATGTCCCCGGCTATCTGCACAACAGGGGGTGCCATATCGTCAGTCTTTCCAAGCTTTGTGCCTGGCTGGGGGAGATGGCCGAAGAGCTGGGTGTCAATGTATTTCCGGGGTTTGCCGGTACCGAGGTGCTTTACGAACCCGACGACAGGCGTATTGTCGGGGTGCGCACCGGTGACAAGGGCATTGATAAAGACGGCAACAAAAGACCCAATTATGAACCGGGTGTCGATTTGATGGCCAAGGTCACCGTCCTGGGGGAGGGGCCGAAAGGTAGTCTGCTGCGTGAAGTAGGGGGAAAACTGGGTATTTTTGACGGTAAAATGCCCCAGATTTTCGAGACTGCTGTCAAGGAAGTCATTGAGCTGCCGGAATCCAGCGCCTTTCATGCTGGTGATGTCAGCGTTTTGCACACCTTTGGCCATCCCCTGGGACTGGATACCAAGGGGGGTGGGTTCCTATACAAAATGCAAGGCCGCCGCATTTCATTGGGGTACGTGGTGGGCCTGGATTATGAAGAGCCGCTTTTAGAACCCTACCAGGCCTTTTTAAGCTTTAAAAAGCACCCTTTGATCGCCAATATCATCCAGGGCGGCAAGGTGCTGCAGCAGGGCGCCAAAACGCTGCCCGCCGGCGGGTATTACACCATGCCACGGTTGGCGGTAGACGGGGCGCTGCTGGTTGGCGACAGCGCCTCCATGCTGAACATCCAGCGGTTGAAAGGCATCCATACGGCCATGAAATCCGGTATGCTGGCAGCTGAAACGATCATGGAAGCTGTCGGCAAAGAAGATTACAGCGCCGACACGCTGGGTGCCTATGAAAAGAAGGTGGCAAGCAGCTGGATCCATAAAGAATTGTACGCTGCCCGCAATTTCAGCCAGGCCCTTTCCAGAAAGGGCTTGGGCAAATTCATCGCCCTTGGGGCACAGTATGTCACCGGCGGCCGCGGGTTTGTGGATCCCATGCCAATTCATCCGGACAGTGACTGCCTGAAAAAAATATCCGGCCCCACAACGCCTGTCGCCCATAGCCCGGAAACCCAGGATCTGGACGGCAAATTGTATCTGGATAAATTGACCGGGCTGTATCTTTCCGGAACCACCCATGAAGAAAATCAGCCCTGTCATCTGCAAATTTTGGACCCCCAGCTGTGTATTACCCAGTGCTATGAAGACTATCGCAACCCCTGTACCCGGTTTTGCCCGGCCCAGGTTTATGAAATGGAAGAAGAGCAGGGCGGCGGCCGACGCCTGAAGCTCAATCCGTCCAACTGCCT
>JAOZPY010000015.1 GCA_029932495.1 Desulfobacterales bacterium | reverse complement strand
GACACTGAAACCCGGGAAAAGCTATTTACGCCTTTTTTTTCCTCCAAGGGCGCCGGCGGCACCGGCCTGGGGCTGTTTATCGCCAACCAGATCATTGAGCAGCACGGGGGTGAAATTTTTGTCAAATCCACACCCGGCCAGGGCAGTTCCTTTCGGATCAAAATCCCTTTGAAGGCGCCGGCGGCCGAAAAAGCTGGAAAGGATGCATCCGAAACGGGATGACAATCTGCGCAGCCGCGCCGGCTGGCCAATCCCGCCGGTTTTTTCGCCCCGCAGAATTTGCGGACTGCCAATGAAAAATTCTTGTTTTTGATGAGAATTCGTGGTACTTCAATGGTCTACATGGCCAGCGGTGGCCACAGCACCGGCCAGTCGCGGGGTCTGGATGTGGAAAAACCGGCGCCGATCCCGCAATGCCGGGTGTGAGCCCAGCGGCCAACGCAATCAGGGAATGTTTAAAAGGAGGTAGGTCAATGGACAGTGGCGGCAAATTTTTAGCGATCGGTTCTGTTATTATCATTGCTGTTATTTTGCAGGTCGTACTGGTGATGGCCGGCCCAAAAGACACTCCCGGCCATGCGGCGGTTGAATTCAGCAAAGCCTATTTCATGCTGGACGGGGATATGACCGAGCGCTTGTGCAGTGAAGTGGATGAAAACGACGGGTCGGAGGTCGTGGCTGATTATCTCCAGCGAATGGCGGCGGCGGCCAGGACCGAAGGCTTTGCACCCAGCTGGAAAAAAATGGCGCTGTCACACATTGAAATTGAAACCCGGATGGTGGATGACAACACCGCCCAGGTGCACTTGTCCTGTCACCGCCGCCGTTCCCCCAACCTGATTTTCGGCGCGGTGGCCAAGGTGTTTTTTTTAAGCGACAGTTACCCGGTTGATGCGACTCTGACCGTGGTTAAAGAAAACGGGCGGTGGAAGGTTTGCGGCCGGCCGTTTTCACTGGTGGGAAGCTGACGCGGCTGTCTCTACCTGAAACTGTCGGGCGCCGGCGGTCTTGCAGCGCGATGACCGGCCCCCGGCGATCCCCTTGCCCGGATACTTCCATAAGATGAAGTCCATATACGCCCGCTTGCGCGAAAGGGCCCGCCAGATTGTCGCGGGTTTGCCCTCCCCGGATTTTTACCGTGATCACCACCAGGCCTGTGAGATTTCCAGGCAATTTTTCGAAAACGACCCGGTTATTGGCAAATTGCACCGGTATGTCAGCGACACCCTGGAAAATGATTTCGGTCATGGGCTGCAGCATGCCGTGCGGGTGACCCTTGACGCCGGAGCCCTGATGATCATCGAGGACCCGGCGGCAGGACATGATCAACCGGCTTTAAAACGCCGCCTGCAGGTGGTCCAGAGTGCCGGGCTTTTGCACGATATCCGGCGCAAGCACAAGGACCACGCCCGGCTCGGCGCAGCCTATGCCCGCAGCGTGTTGAAAGCTTATCCCTTTTCAGCGGCTGAAATCGAAGATGTTTGCCGGGCGATTCATAACCATGAGGCCTTCAAAGCCAGGATTGCCTGCAGTACCTTCCAGGGCCTGCTGGTATCGGATTGTCTCTATGACGCGGATAAATTCCGCTGGGGTCCGGACAACTTTACCGATACCCTGTGGGATATGCTGTCTTTTATCAACCCGCCACTGTCAAAATTCATGGCCCGTTATTCCCGCGGGATGCAGGTGCTCGAGGAAATTAAGTCCACTTTTTGCACCGCCACCGGAAAAAAGTACGGCCCGCAGTTTATTGACATCGGCCTGGCTGCCGGCCGGGAGCTTTACCGGGTGATTCAGCGGGAATTCCCGGACGATCTGTAAGCGATATTGAGCGGTTCAAAAGCGGTGCGGTTGTTTGACCCTGCCGGATGGAAGCGGATGTTACTTTCCTGTTTGACACTCCCGGTGGTTTTCAATATACTCCCGCATAATTGAACCTCAACGTTGCATAAACAACATGGCAAACACCATTTAATGGTCAGCTATGATAACCTATATCATATAAGGGCACCATCTTGAGGATATCCCATTGGGTGAATTCAAAGGATGGGGCCTTTTATGCCATGTTGTTTATGCAACATTAAGGTGAACTCTGAGCATTTCTCCAACCATCAGCACAAGGAGGTCGACATGGTGGCAACAAATTGGCCCACCCCCAACTGGCCCGAGGGGGTTGCGCACGATGTATCCGGTTATGAAAAGCCGCTCTTTTCAGTTCTCGATGATGCGGCCCGGGACTATCCCAACCAGGTTTATACCATTTTCAACGATGCCACGCGAACTTTTGCCCAAGTCAAAGATACCGCCGACCGTGTGGCCGGATTCCTGGCTTCACGCGGTGTTCAGAAAGGCGATCGGGTTGCTATTTTTTTACCGAATCTTCCCCATTACCCGGCTATTTTTTTCGGCATTCTCAAGGCCGGGGCGGTCTGTGTGACCTGCAACCCGCTGTATACCGCCAACGAGCTCAATTACCAGCTCAATGATGCCGGGGCCAAGGTGGTCTTCTGCATGGATCACCCGCAATTTTATCCCACCACTGTTGAGGCGGTTAAAGGAACCGGGGTTGAAACCGTGGTCATCTGCAGCGTCAAATCTTACCTGCCTAAGGTCAAAGCCTTTCTCGGCGGTCTGCTGGGAAAAATCCCCAAGGCCGACAGTTATCAGCCCGGCCATCTTTTTTTTGACGATGCCGTGGCCTCGGCGAGTCCGCAACCACCATCGGTCGATATCAATCCGGTTGAAGATCTTGCGCTGATCATTTATACCGGCGGCACCACCGGGGTTCCCAAGGGCGCAGCCTTGACCCACACCAATTTTACTTATGACCTTGCAGCATTGGAGGAATGGGGCCGGCTGGTTCACGAGCCGGGGGCTGCACCGGAAAAGTTTCGTAAAAACTACCACACCTATCTCGGGGTGCTGCCGTTTTATCACAGTTTTGGCATGACCGTCGCAATGTTGGCCGCCTGCAACAACGCTGCAAAACTGGTGTGCATACCGGACCCCCGGGCCGGCAATCCGCCATTTACCGAAGTGCTCAAGGCGGTTCAAAAATACAAACCCACGGTTATGCCGGCGGTCCCGACCATTTTTGTGGCCTTCACCAATCATCCCCATGTTGATCAATATGATCTGACCTCCCTGCTGGGCTGCTTTTCCGGCGGGGCACCACTGCCTCCGGAGGTTTGCAAGCAGTTTGAGGACAAGACCGGCGCTGTCATTTTTGAAGGCTACGGCTTGAGTGAGACCGCCCCGGTGGTCACCGCCAACCCGACCAATACGACCCAGCGCAAAATCGGCACGATCGGCTTTCCGCTGCCGGGGACCGACATCAAGGTGCTGGATCTGGATGCCGGGACCCAGGAATTGCCGCAGGGTGAAGACGGTGAGATCGCCATCTGCGGACCCCAGGTCATGCAGGGCTACTGGAACCGGCCGGATGAAAATGAAAAAGTCTTTCGCCAGGTGGACGGGCGGCGCTATTTTTTAACCGGTGATATCGGCCATATCGATGAGGACGGCTACATCATGATCACCGATCGTAAAAAGGATTTGATCATCGTGGGCGGGTTCAATGTTTACCCGCGGGATGTGGAAGATATTCTTTTCCAGCACCCCAAGGTGGCCCTGGCGGCGGTCGTCGGTGTGCCACACGAAAAAAGCGGCGAGACGGTCAAGGCTTACATCCAACTTAAGCCGGGGGAAACCGCTACCAAGGAGGAAATTCTCGAGTTTTGCAAACAAAACATGGCCGGTTACAAGCGTCCCAAGATTATCGAATTTCGGGAAACCCTGCCGGTATCAAATGTGGGCAAAATTTTACGCCGGGTGCTCAGAGACGAGGAACACGAGAAGATGAAATGAAAAAGTGGATCACGGATCATCCCTATTTTGTTACCAGCATCGTTTTTTTTATCATTATGTTGATTGGCTGGCGGATGCTTTACTGGCGGGAGGAAAGCTTCGGCTTTTTGCTTCTGATTTATTTTATCGTTACTTTGGCTATCCGGCTGGATGATATTTCCCGCAAGCTCGGAAGCGGCGCCGGGGGGCAGCCACCCCCCGGTATCAGCAACGAAGATAACATCATTGCTCAGCTCAATGCCATCAGGGCCTCCTTGCTGGTGCTAAACAGCACGCTGAACAAGCTGCTAAAAGATGCCGAGGACAGGGAATCCTGATGGCACCGGAGGCCGGATCGCTAAAAGCAACTTCTATCTAACCAGGCTGAAAATTAAGCGCCGGCGCTGTTCTTTTTTTCCTGCTCGGCAATATCCTTCCTGACCTGATCCATATCGAGTTCTTTAACCTTTTGAATTATTTCCAGCAGCGCCTGTTCAGGCAGCGCACCCGGTTGCAGAAATACCAGTATTTTTTCCCTGAAAACGGCCAGTGTCGGGATGGAGCGGATGCCAAAGGAAGCCGCCACCTGCTGCTGAATCTCCGTGTTGCATTTGGCAAAGACAATATCAGGGTATTGTTCCGAGGCCTTTTCGAAAATAGGCCCAAACATTTTGCATGGGCCGCACCATTCCGCCCAAAAATCGATCAGCAAGATATCGCTGTTTTCAATAGAAGACTCCAGGTTGTCCGTTGTAAGCTCAATTGTTGCCATGTTTGCATGTTCCTTTGCCGATAATGATTAAAGGCTGCTTATGCAAAAATATTCATTCCACGCCTTTTAGCTGCATTTTTAATGTGGTTAAGAACGGTCGCGCTGGCCTCCTCCACGTCTTTCTTTTTTATTGCCTCGAATATTTTTATATGCTCATTTTGAACTTTTTGAGGTAAACCCGTAACGTTTGAGTGATTTCGGTCTGCCTGAACCATATCCCGTATCTTATTTCCAAGAAAATTCATAAATTCACTGAGAAAAGGATTCTTGCTGGCACTGGTAACGGCTTTATGAAATTCGACGTTTTCAATAGTTGCGTCTTCACGTTTAGCGGAAGCTTTGTTCAAAACATCGATTAAGTGCTCCAGTTTTTTCAGATCTTTTTTCGTTCGCCGTTTTGCAGCTAAACCAGCCGCCTGGCTTTCAAGAATGGCCCGAAATTCATATAAGTATCCTATATCTTGTAAATTATTTGCCTCTAAAGAGGTAAGTCGGAAAACCAGCTTCGAGCCTTCAGCGGCAACTCTCGATCTGCTGCCTTGACTCGATTCGAGGATGCCATCGTATTTCAAACGCCCCAAAGCTTCTCTAATGACTGTTCGGCTGACTTTAAATTGGTCTGACAGCTCAGCTTCCGATGGCAAAAGCTCTCCGGGCTTTAAGGCGCCTTTTTCTATTTCGGTCACTAAAAAATCAGAAATCTGGTCGGATAAGTTCGGGGCCCTTTGGATTCGAGGTTTTTTTAATAGCGCCATGCAATTATTTCCATTATATCGAATACATTACCTTTTATGGTGATGGATTAATAGTGAGCATGTCTTTTTTCAATTTATTAAATATATATAACCCCAAGTAGAATGTCAATACGCGGTATGACAAAATACTTGACATACAAGCATATAACATGGTATAGCACACACAAATTTAACCTACTCATTTTTGTTATTGCATATGCTTGTGAAATGGTACTAACTGCGACTCTGTAAAGGAGGTTATTAATGCTGGCGTTGGAAGGTCTAAAAGTTATTGATTTCACGAGGTTTGTTTCTGGGCCGTTCTGTTCAATGCAGTTGGCAGATCATGGCGCGGATGTCATCAAGATAGAATCCCCAATTGACCGGGGGGATCAATTAAGACGGTGGGGGCCTTTTGTCCCAGACAGCGATCAGAGCTATTATTTTGTTACTCTAAACAAGAATAAACGAAGCATAGCCTTGGATTTAAAATCTTCAGATGGCATCGAAATAGTGAAGAAATTAATAAAAACAGGAGATGTTTTAGTTGAAAATTTTAGGCCTGGTTTGATGGATAAAATAGGGCTCTCCTGGGAAGAAGTACATAAAATAAATCCTAAACTGATTTACTGCTCCATTACGGCGTATGGCCAAACCGGACCTTTCCGCTCCAGGTCAGGCTTTGATGTCTCTGTCCAGGGGGATACAGGATTTATGGATATAACAGGGTTTGATGTGCCCACTCGAGTTGGGATAGGTCTGACTGATTTTATCGGCGCTTTTTATGGTTTGACAGGAATTTTTTCATCATTAATAGCTCGGCAAAAAACAGGGGAAGGCCAGTGGGTGGATGCCGCTATGATGGACGGAATGCTTGCCCTGTTAACTTATCAGGCAGGGTATTATTTTTCAACAGGACAGACTCCGGTCCGAACCGGCAACAGGCACCCCCAACAAACTCCATATGAAACGTTCAAAACCAAAAATGGCTATGTGATCATTGGTGCGGGCAGCCAAAAATTGTGGGAGAATTTGTGTGGCCAGGTTTTAAAACGGCCCGACTTAATAAAAGACTCCCGTTTTATTACATTGAAAGATCGCAATGCGAATCACGCAATTCTAAAAGAAATAATCGAGGAGATAACCTTAACAAAGGATACCGAAGATTGGATAAGCTTACTTTCCAAAGGGGACGTTCCATGCGGTCAGGTAAGGACGGTTAAGGAGGCATTAGAACTCGATCAAACCAGATCAAGGCAGATGGTAATCGAAATGGAGGATGCGCTAAGAGGCCATATCAAAATGCTGGGAATACCGACAAAACTGTCACAAACACCGGGAAAAATTCGCAGAATGCCACCGCTGCTTGGCGAACACACCAATGAGATTCTGCAGGAAATCGGATTTAGTGAAAAGGAAATTGGCGATTTGGAATCAAAAAGAGTCATAAATCAGTACCGGCTATAGCTCCGCCCAATATATAAATTTAGGAAAGTAGAATGGGGTTTGCTGAGAAATTAAATATACCCCCGTAAAAGAAAAAATTATTATGCAAGCGAAAAATGACGTTAAAAAAGAAAGGAGGCAGGTAATGAAAAAGGGTTTATTAATGTTGACAATAATTTTTTTCCTGATTTCTTTTAGTTCAAGCGAGGTATTTGCCAGGGCCTATCGCATTAAATGGGGTGCGGTTTCGCCACGCGTAGGGTCCTTTGCCTATGTTACAACCATGGCAAGAGCGGTAAACAAAGATTTGAAGGGTCAGGTGATTATTTCGGTTATGGAGACCGGAGGGTTTTTGGATAACATTTTACGGCTGCGAAAGGGATTGGTGCAATGCGGTTTGACCCATAACCTCGCAGCGTACGCCTGCTATAAAGGAATTGCAGATTTCAAAGGAAAACAGGCTGAACAGTTGAGAGGCTTATGGGGCGGATATGTTGCACCGGTTTTGCAGGTGGCCATTAAGGGAAAAGGGATCAATAGTATTTATGATCTAAATGGCAAGCCATATGTAATGAGTCCCGGTACTACGGGAGGGCGATTATCCCGCATGTTTCTGGCATCGTTGGGGATTAAGCCCAATTACAAATTGATGGGAATTTCTTCAGGAATTGATGCCATGAAGGCGGGATCAGTAGAGGCCTTTTATCGGATTGGGCCATTGGATTCGTCGATTCTTGAAATACAGTCTACAATGGATGTGGTTTTTTTGCCGGTTACAAAAGAGGATCTGGCTAAATTTGAAAAGGCATGGCCACATCATGCATTGCAATATACTCTGCCGGCCAATACATATAGGGGGCAGACAAAGCCGGTTTTATGCCTTGCTTATGCGTGTGGTGACTATACAACGACAAAGGTACCGGAGGACGTCATTTATAAAATTGTACTATCCGTATTCAAACATCGAAAGGAAATCGCAAAATCTGTTCCGATTACTCGCGATGGTAATTGGCAGGACATGTGGCAACAAACAGTAGATTTTATGGAGGTTCCCTTGCACCGGGGTGCCATCAAAGCATACCGTGAGCTGGGTTTCAAAATTCCAGAAAAACTTATTCCGCCAGAAGCAAAATAGACAGGGAGGTTTCGATGAGAATAGCCAAACACCATCAAATTAAATTTTTAGTTATAGCGTGCAGCATTGTTTTTGCGATCGCCCTATTTGCGTGTTCAACCACGCGATCTACTATGGGAAAAGATGAAGCATCCATTTCGGTGACAGGCAGCGGCATACCGGGCAAAAAATTGGAAATTGAAGGCGAAGGTTTTATTCCGGGTGAATCAATAGAGCTGGTACTTGAGATGGAGGCGGTCCCGATAATTGTAGGGAAAAAGGGCAGGATAATCAAGGTCAATGAAATGGGAGCATTCAAAGCCGTAACAAATTATCCGAATAAATATGTCGCTATCCCGGGTTCGTGGGATTTGATCGCAACAGGCAGTAAAGGTAGCAAAGCAATGTGCAAAGTTGTAATTAAGAGCTTATAAATATTAAAGGGCGCAATATGACAGGTGAAGTTGGAATTTTTAATTAATTGATTGCAAGATTATACGCTGATTTGGAATAGTTGTATCAGGGCAAATGCCAGAACATTAAAGTTCTGGCATTTGCAAAAGGTGAAAACGTTTTTGTATAAGTTGGCAGGCTCACAATGAGAGATGCTGTGCCAAACAAAATATCGTAAACAGTCTTCATAATTTGTGTTTAGGGCAGGCTAATATTACTGGCTTCAGGGGGGATATTGATGAGAACACTGTCTGGCATCTGGAAATTGATATTAGGGGCGATTACAGCGGCTGCTGTCGGGTTTATAGTTTTTACTGCGCTCTGGCGTCCTTTCCATCCAGCGCTGCAGGGATCGGTCGTATTGACATTTGGGATGCTGGCCGTATTTTTAACCTACCCAATTTCAAAAGAATCTTTACATAAAGCGCATGGCAAAATAGCATGTTTTGCTTTTTTTGGCACCGAAAACTCCCCATCTGTATTAGATATAGTATTTACTATTTTAGGGGTTATTCCCTGCATTTTTATAATTATTAACTGGGAGCCGATTGTCAGCAATCCATTAACTTATGAGATGTATTATCTGGTTCTCGGAGCCTTTTTATTCCTTATGCTGCTTGAGGCAACGCGAAGAACTCTCGGCAATATTGTTCCAATTGTGGTGATCATTTTCGTGCTATATGCACTTTTAGGTCACCTGCTTCCCGGAGAAATTGGGCATGCGGGTTATAGCCTGGAAGAACTACTCTATATCTTTTATTTAACTACGGAAGGTGTCTGGGGACTTTTAACTGATTTGACAAGTCGGTTAATAGCAATTTTCATCCTATTAGGCCCGATTCTTTTTGCCTGTGGAGCTGGTAATACATTTATTAAATGGTCGCGTTTTACAGGAGGAAGGATAAGAGGCGGTGCCGGCCAGATCGCACTTTTTTCAAGTGCCGGGTTAGGTATGCTATCCGGTTCATCAGTTGCTAATGTTGCTACAACCGGGACTTTTACAATTCCAACAATGAAAAAATTAGGATATAAAAGTGAAATTGCCGGCGCAACTGAAGCTTCGGCCTCCTCGGGCGGACAAATAATGCCGCCGATCATGGGAGCTGGAGCCTTCGTCATGGCAGAACTACTTGGAATTAAATATACATCAATCATGTTTGCAGCAATTATTCCTGCACTGTGCTATTTTGCCGGCATTGGAAGCGGCATATATGTATTGGCGGGTAAATATGGTTTGGGCAAACTTCCCAGTCGAATGATTCCCAAGTGGTCTGAACTTTTAAATCCGCGTGAGCTTTTAAATACGGTTATACCAATTGGTATCCTCATCTATCTTTTGGTTATTTACATGCCGCCGCAGAGCTGTGCTGGTTGGGCACTGGTAACAGCGCTTTTAATTTATCTGATTTTTGGAGGGTCCTTAAAGGGCAGTGAAGTAGTCAAGCGCGTTAGAGGCAGCCTACAGGCATTTTATAGCGCTTTTAGAACTGCACTTGTAATGTTGATTATAATGATGAGTTGTGTACAGGTCGTGGTAACCCTCATCAATGCGACTGGCCTGGGAGTTAAAATATCTGAATTCATAGTGAATTTGGCCGGAAATAGCAGCTTTCTGGCATTGATTGCGGTTATGATCGTTGCCATCATTTTAGGCATGGGTATGTCTACGACCGCTGCATATGTAATAGCAGCGTCAGCCTTGGGACCGGCGTTAATTTCGCTTGGATTGCCTTCGTTACCGTCGCATTTGTTTATATTCTATTTTGCGATTGCGGCCGGAATCACGCCACCGGTATGTGTAGCCGTATTTACCGCGCGAGCCATTAGTGGTGGATCATGGGTACGAATTGCAATTATTTCTATGGGGCTAAGCTTGGGAGGCTATATAATTCCATACTTTTTTATTTACCAACCTGCTATCATAATGCAATCCGGCAGCATTTTAGTAATTTTACAGGTTATCTTTACTGTCATTATTGCGATGTTTTTTATCGAGGTTGGCGTTTTTGGATACCTGCTGAAACCAACCTCCGTCCTTGAAAGAATACTGTTTGTTGTCGGCGGATTATTTCTGATGAACTCAACATGGCAAACAGATTTAATGGGCTTTGGGGTTATCGCGATAGCTATCGCCAGCCATTTATTTTTACCGGAAATACCATTTATCGGCCAAAGGCCACCGGATGTTGAAAAAGTTGATTTAAGCAGGTTGGACTGGAACGAAAATGAAAGTTTGCTTGAAAATCTTAAAATAAACTAGAAAAGTGCGATGGTCCAGCGACCAGCGCAGGATTAATTCCTAGATATAGAAAGAAGAAGGTGAATATTTGGGTATCAGATTAATTACTTTATCGGAGAACACTTCCGGAAAACCAGGATTGGTCGCTGAATGGGGATTAAGTATATTTGTCAAAGCAAATGGAGAAAATATTTTATTTGACACCGGTGCCGGTTTTGCTGCCTTGCGAAATGCCCATAAATTGGGGATATCACTGCATCATGGCACACGAATTGTGTTAAGCCACGCGCATGCAGACCATACAGGCGGGCTTAAAAGTGTCCTCGCACGAATTGGACCAACCGAGGTTATTAGTCACCCGGCAATATGGGAAAAAAAATACACTAAGCGGCCTTATGAAAAAGAGGCTGCTTTTATTGGGATTCCGTTTGCCAAAAAAGAGATGGAACTATTAGGGGCAGAATTTAAGCCTAGCAAGGCACCCGTTCAACTATCTGAGAATATATGGACCACCGGCGAAATACCCGTTAGGACTGATTTCGAGGATATTGAGCCTATTTTTTATGTAAAAAAATCTGATCTTTTAGAGCCGGATTCAATACCTGACGACCTTGCATTAGTTATAAAAAGCAAAAACGGCTTAGTGATTATTCTTGGATGTGGCCATCGTGGAATTATCAATACTATTTATCAGGCCCAAAAAATTACCGGTGAGCAGAGAATTCATACTGTTGTTGGCGGGACACATCTGTTTCCGAAAACAGAAGAACAAAGAGAAAAAGCTCTGAACGCTCTAAAAAGTTTGGATATACAGAATATAGGAGTTTCTCACTGTACAGGCTTCGAGGCTTCAATGAAAATGAGTCAGATGTTTGGCAGTCGATTTTTTTTAAATAATGCTGGAACAATTTTCAACATAGATTAGCCCGTTAGCGGATAATCGCATTAATGGGGTGGCTTTTCCAAAATAATAGAGAGCAAATAGCATAGAAATTATTATACTTGTTCTTACTGGTAATGATTTTGGAGCTAATGAATATGGGACAGTCTTCTTTTTTGGCTTATTCAGAGTTGATGGGCTGGATATCAGAATTTGCTGATCAAAACCAGGATATTGTTTTATTAAAGACAATAGGCCGGTCAAATGAGGGAAGGGATGTTCAAGCTGTTGAAATAACAGATAGAAATCTTCCCATTGAAAATAAAGAAGTTGTTTTAATTATCCTTGGAAGACATGGTGATGAAATAGGGACTAACGTTGTTGGGAATGCGCTACTTCAATGGTTGGCTTTACCGGAAGCCGCCCACTACTTGAAAGCCCAGCATATTTTAATCGTTCCCACGGCAAATCCTGATGGTTGTTTCAAGAAAAAATTTGGGCTGCCCGTTGATCGATTGTCCGCTTTTGAAAAAGATTCCTTTATAGAATTTGGCCTAAAATATATCCCCGATGTTGTTGTTGATGTTCATAGTGTCGGAGAAAAAAAGAACGGTTTTAACTGGGGGGGATTAGAAGCTGTTGTTGTTGATGAGAACGCCAATGAGGGTGAAGACGCTCTCGTTTTAAGAAAAATGGCTGATAAGATGATTGAGGGAGCGTCAGTAGCCGGATTTCCTTTTCTTTTGCATACGACCGAATATTATAAAAATTTAAGAGCAATCGTTGGTAAATTAAGGGAATCGGGCTTTAATAATTATGCTAACCGCGTTTTTTACGATGCATTTCATTCATTAACCTTTGGCGTTGAGGTCAATCATTACGTATTAAGCCCTGAAGAAACCGCCCAAAGCGGGCTTTCAGTCATCCAGGCATTACTTGAAATGGGTTTACAAACTTTTCCATGGGAATATTACCCGGGCTACCCCAATCGTATAATTTGTGGTGATTTTCTGGCCTCAATCAGGCCATACGGGAAAACAAGCTCAGAAAGACGGGCCTCTCGAAAGGAACTATGGTTGAATCGACACAATTTTGAGCAGCCCTATAATCCGTATCGAAAAATGCTTGATAAAAATTCAGTGGATATAATTTTTAAATATTCGGGTGAAAAAATGATTGAAAATGGGCTTACAGTAGGAGTCCGTATGCGCGGGAAAACAACCCCCCAAAAAGTTTTCGTTAATGGGGAAAGTGTCAACAGCTATTGGAAAACAGATGAATGCTCTATCTATGTCTGGATAGATTTTTTTGAAGTTTTACCGCATTCACAGCAAGAAATACATATAGAATTTTAGTACAAACCCTAATGTTGCAAAAGTCGGAGGGCTTCACAGCCAGAGCGTCGAGGATGAAGACGTATAAGCATACTTTAAAGTCTTGACAACGCAGGATCTGAAGCCCTCCGGCTTTCCCGCAGGAGTGCTATCGCGGGGCTTGAAAGGGCCAGCAACATGGCAAAAAAGCCCCGATCCCTTGAATTCACATCGGCTGCTATCCACAACATGCTGTTTAGGCTTGAATAGCGTTTGTTAGGACCGATCATTCGATAATGTTTGCCATGTCATTTGTGCAATGTTGAGGTAAACAATTTATATCTAACCAGGCTGAAAATTAAGCGCCGGCGCTGTTCTTTTTTTCCTGCTCGGCAATATCCTTCCTGACCTGATCCATATCGAGTTCTTTAACCTTTTGAATTATTTCCAGCAGCGCCTGTTCAGGCAGCGCACCCGGTTGCAGAAATACCAGTATTTTTTCCCTGAAAACGGCCAGTGTCGGGATGGAGCGGATGCCAAAGGAAGCCGCCACCTGCTGCTGAATCTCCGTGTTGCATTTGGCAAAGACAATATCAGGGTATTGTTCCGAGGCCTTTTCGAAAATAGGCCCAAACATTTTGCATGGGCCGCACCATTCCGCCCAAAAATCGATCAGCAAGATATCGCTGTTTTCAATAGAAGACTCCAGGTTGTCCGTTGTAAGCTCAATTGTTGCCATGTTTGCATGTTCCTTTGCTGTTAAGTATGGTTAAAAAAAATCTTTGTAAATAATAATATGCGCGTTTTGGATGTCAAGCATAATCACCTATTTTCAAGTTTGCCATGAATTGGTCAAATATTTAACATAAATTTTGCGACCTGTTTGACGTGACTTACGAAGCGCAGTTTTTAACCCAGGGCGAAGTTGACGCGATCACCAGCACTGCGAAGGAAACCGGATGGTATTAGATCGCCGGCGGCTATAATATTGAACCGCAATATTTACAGTACACGGCATCAGGGTCATGGCCCTCGGCGCTGCATTGCGGACAGGCCTGGGTGGAGATATTTTTTTTATACACCTGGGCCAGTTCAGCAGTGACGATGCCGGTGGGCACGGCGATGATCGCATAGCCGATAATCATGATGAGAGCTGCCAGGGTCTGGCCAAGGCCCGTCTGGGGTGAAATATCGCCGTAACCGACCGTCGTCAGGGTTACAATGGCCCAGTAGATGCTCTGGGGAATGCTGGTAAAGCCGCTTTGTGAATCCTCGATGATGTACATCAAAGAGCCAAAGACAACGACCAGTGTGAGGACGACAAATAAAAAGACGGTCACCTTGCGACGGCTGGCACGCAAGGCCTGCATCAACAACCGGGCCTCGCCAAGGTATTGCACCAGCTTCAAGACCCTGAAAATACGCAGCACGCGCAGTATGCGGATGACCATAAAATATTGACTGCCTGGAAATAAAATACTCAAATAAGTCGGCACGACGGCCATCAGGTCCACCACCCCAAAGAAGCTGGTTGCATAGGAACGGGATTGACCGACACTGTACAGGCGCAGGATGTACTCGATGGTGAAAAGAATGGTAAAGACCCATTCTCCCATGTAAAGAAGGTCGCCATAGCTCTGTCGGATACTGCTTATGCTGTCAAGCATCACCAGCACGACGCTGATCACAATCGAGACGATCAGCAGGACATCAAACAGTTTGCCTGCCGGGGTGTCCGCCTCGAATATAATTTCATGCAGCTTACGTTGTAATCGGTTTGAAGCGTTGTTGTTTTTCATATAACCGCAACCTTTCCCCCGCGCCCCAAGACGGGCGTATCCCTGCTTTTTTGCCTTGAAGGCAGAAAATCCCGTTGCATCTGCTTTAGTCCTGGGTTAAAATACGACAGCGGACCGTCAGAGTTTAAAAATAGTATACACTTTTTGAAAGGATTATCAAAATGTCAAGTTTTATTGATCGGCTGATCCGGGCCGCCAAACTGGATGTCAATCTGTATGAAGAGGTCGAAGCTGATAAAAAAGCCATGGGGCAGGCCGTGGGCGTGGTGATTTTGTCCAGTGTGGCCGCCGGTGTGGGCAGCCTTGTCACCGCCGGGCTCAATGGACTGATCATTGGAACGGTGGGCGCTTTGATCGGATGGTTTATCTGGGCGTATGTCACCTATTTTGTGGGCACAAAAATGCTGCCGGAACCACAGACAAAAGCTGATTACGGTGAGCTTTTGCGGACCATCGGTTTTTCGAGTTCACCGGGTCTGTTGCGCATCCTGGGAATCATTCCTTTTTTGAGCTCAATCATTTTTGTTGTATGCGGAATCTGGATGCTGGTCGCCATGGTGATCGCTGTCCGGCAGGCCCTTGATTACAAGAGCACCCTGCGCGCAGTTGGTGTCTGCATCATCGGTTGGATCATCCAGATGGCCCTGTTCTGGATCATTTTTTCATTGCTCGGGGGATTTGGGGCCCAACCAGCAGGCGCGTGAAGTAAAATTGATGCTTGGATTTGCCGGAAAGATCCCCCACAGCCTGTTGCGGGGGATCTTCAACCGGGTGCGATGCCGGCGGCCCCAGCTACGCGATTGTTGGCCGTCCGCTGTTTATCCAGGCTTTCATACCGCCGGCAAGACTGTGCACATGTTGGAAACCCTGGTTTTGCAGAAAGCTTGCTGCAATATTGCCCCGGTAGCCGACACCGCAGGTGACGATCACCTCTTTGTCCTGCGGGATGTCCGGCGCTTTTTTGAGCAGGGCTGTCAGGGGCAGGTGCCGGGCCTGTTCAATGTGCCCGGTGGCCCATTCAGCCGGTGTCCGCACGTCGTACAGATAATCGTATTTGCCGCTTTGAAGCTTGTTGTGCAGTTTTTCAGCTGAGATCTGCCAGAGGTGATCAATGGGATATCCCGCTTCCTGCCAGACGGCCAGTCCGCCATACAGATAGCCGATAATATTGTCATAGCCGATTCTGTGAAGCTGTACGGTCATGTCCTCATAGGCTTTTTGATCCGTGACAATCAGGATCAGTTCGGCCTCCGGCTCGATCACCATGCCGATCCAGTTGGCCGTCTGCAGGGCAAACCCGATGTTGATGGAGCCGGGAATGTGCACCCCGCCGAAAGCGGCCGTATCCCGGGTGTCCAGAATCAAGGCGCCGCGCTGCACTTGCTCCTGGACCTGTTGCGGGCTCATGTCCCTGATGATCGGGCAGCGATCCAGAAGCGGCGGACCCTTTTTGTTGGTATTGATGATATGGGTAAAGCTTTTGGGCCGTTCCGGAAAACCCTGCTTTACCTGCCGGGTAAAATCCTCGGCGCTGAGACTTAAAACCGGATTGCTGCTTTTTTCAAACCCGAGGGTCGAACTCGACTTGGAACTCATCCCCTTGCCGCACAGCGACCCCTCCCCGTGGGCGGGAAAGACCTCGAGGCTGGCCGGCAACACACCCAGTTTTTTGTGAAGAGAGTTGTACAGGTTTTGGGTCTGCTCATCGAGCAGTTCTTCACCGGCCAGGTCGGGTCGGCCGATATCACCGACAAAGAGACAATCCCCGGTGAGCACCAGCCAGGGGTTTTCACTGCGTGAAGTATCCGTGACCAGGATTGACATGGAATTGGGGGTATGTCCCGGTGTTTTCAGAAACTCGAGTCTGGCATTGCCGAAGGTCATCACCTGGCCTTCTTTCAATTCGGTATGCTCGAAATCGACGGGGGTGCCTTCCATGAGACAGATCTGAGCCCCGGTTCGAGAATGCAGCTCCTGGTTGCCGCTGACGTGATCAGCGTGAACGTGGGTTTCAAAGACATGGGTGATTTGCATGTCGTTTTCACGGGCCAGGTCGATGTAGTCCTGCACATCCCGCTTGGGATCCACCACACAGGCGACCCTGCCCTGGGGACAGCCGATGAGGTAGGAAAGACAGCCCATGCCCTCAACAGTGAATTGTTTGAAATACATGATGATACCTCCTTGTCATTCTGAGATTAGAATGCGCCGTTAGGGTTCTGGTGATCATTTAAACAGACCGGTTTGTCCGGTTCGAATTGCGTCTACAACGAGCTTGCCGGTCAGCTTGAGTTTTTTCCAGCGGCCCTTCTTGTTAGCCATGATAATTTCATGAAGCTGCTGCCGTGTTTCAGGCGGTTTGATTTCGCTTGGCTTTTTTTGAAGTGTGATGGCGTTTTGCGGGCAGCCCGGCACGCAGACCCCGCAGCCAATGCAACGGTCCAGATTGACCACGGCGGGCTGTTTTTTTGCAGCCACCCGGATCGCCCCCACTTGGCAGCGCTTCTGGCAGATACCACATCCATTGCAGGCATCCGCATCCACAACCGCGTAAAAATTAGAGACCCAGAAGTCAAGTGGTTTGGGAAGGCTTTTGTGGATGCTCAGCATCCCGCAGCAGCAGCCGCAGCAGGAGCAGATAAACTCAACCTTTTCGGTGTTGGACGGCTGCAAAACCAGTCCATCCTTCTGATTCTGCTCGAGGATCGCCAGGGCCTCGTCTCGGGTAATTTCCCTGGCGATATGGCCCCCCAGGGCGGTCTGGGCCATGTCGTCCAGGGCCAGGCAGGTTTCTTTGCGGTCTGTTACCTTGCAGGGCTTGCCCTCCAGGGCTTTTTTCTTGCGGCAGATGCATTCCAGGATGGCAAAGGGTCCTTCGGCCTGATGCAGCAAGGCGCTGACTTCATCGAACGTGCTCACCTGCTGGTGCGCCTCAATGCTTTTGGCGATGGGGATGGTGCGCATCTGGGGCAGTTCGGTGCTCAAAAATTCGATGCCGAACTTGCGGTCCGCGGTGTATTCAGCGAAATCCTTGATAAATTCGGGAGTCAGCCGCTCCAGCTGCATTTCGTACATCCCCACCACGAAAGGAGAGTTGCAATAGTACTTTTTGCCAGCCCGGACCCTGGATTCAAGCCCGCCTTTTAGCTGGATTTCATCCAGCAAGACGGCCAGTTTTTCAGGGGATTCGACGATATGCGCAACCCGCTCGAAGATGGTTTCAAGCGGTTCGAAGCGGTAGCTCAGGTAAGCGGCGATCTTGGCCTGCCGGGGTGTGAATATGTGCTGCAGCACCTTTATTTCAACGCCCGAGCGGGTGGCCGGAAATCCCACCGGCTGTTTGTCCAGGTGTTTTTGCAGCTTGATATAGACTTGCTGGTTGTCATTCATATGGTTTCTCGGGGTTTACTAATAAACTCGATTGTCTCCATTGTGAAAAAAAGAATAAACCACCCGCTTCGCTCGAGACACTGAGTTTACGGAAAAAGTTTATTTTTCCAGCAGTCTATCCAGCGGGCTTTGCACCGCCGTCAAATCTTTTTCCATCACGTGGGTATAAAT
>JAOZPY010000243.1 GCA_029932495.1 Desulfobacterales bacterium | reverse complement strand
GGAGGCGGCAACCGCTTAACCAATATTTGTCGCAGATTACGGGCAAGACCGATTCGAGGCGGTTCTGAATTTTTAAACCCCCAGCCCGTATCCGGCAATAGCTAACAGGAGTTTACAATATGCTCAGCCCTAAAAAGGTCAAATACCGCAAACAGCAAAAAGGCAAGATGAGGGGTATTGCCCGACGCGGATGTACACTGAATTTTGGAGAGTTCGGGCTGCAGGCTGTTGAATGCGGCAAGTTATCGGCCAGGCAGATTGAGGCTGCCCGGATTGCGATGACCCGGCACATAAAAAGAGGCGGGCGGATCTGGATCCGCATTTTTCCGGACAAACCTTTTACCAAAAAGCCCGCAGAGGTCAGAATGGGCAAGGGGAAAGGGGCTCCGGAAGGATGGGAGGCGGTCATACGCCCCGGCAGAATTCTATACGAAATGCAGGGTGTTTCCAAAGACATGGCTCAGGAAGCGTTGCGCCTTGCCGCCCACAAGCTTGCGGTTAAAACGAAATTTGTCGAGAGGAGTGACGTCCTATGAAAGCCAGCGAGATCAGAGAGTTGAGCCTGGATGAAATGCAGCGCAAGGCTTCTGAACTGCAGGAAGAGTTGTTCAACCTGCGCTTTCAGCATCAGATCAGCCAGCTTGAAAATCCTCAGAAAATGAAACAAACGAAAAGAGATATCGCCAGGATAAAGACAGTCATCCGGGCGGTCACCTTAAACCAGCAGGAAAATAACGGGTAGTGGCTGCCATGAAACAACGAGCAAACAGAAGACAGATGGTTGGTACGGTTGTAAGTGACAAAGCAGATAAAACGGTCACCGTTCTGGTGGAACGGCTGGTCAAACATCGATTGTATAAAAAATACGTTCAAAGGCGCTCTAAATTTTCCGCCCATGATGTCGGCAATGAATGCCGGGTCGGCGACAAGGTATTGATTATAGAGTCTCGTCCGCTGAGCAAGACCAAGCGATGGCGGGTCAGTAAAATTGTCGAAAAGGCCGTTTGATTACAGGGGAAAGAGAAGAAAATGATTCAAGCAGAAACGCGACTGACGGTGGCCGACAATTCGGGAGCCAAGGTGCTTTATTGCATCAAAGTGCTTGGCGGTTCCCGCCGACGATATGCATCTATCGGAGATATTGTTGTGGTGTCTGTCAAAGAGGCGATACCGAATGCGAAGGTGAAAAAGGGCGACGTGCTCAAGGCCGTTGTGGTGCGGACCAAAAAAGAAATCCGGCGGCCGGATGGATCTTATATCCGTTTTGATGATAATTCTGCAGTTCTGATCAATGCCGCCAAAGAACCCATCGGGACTCGTATTTTTGGACCGGTGGCCCGTGAACTGCGGGCCAAAAGATTTATGAAAATCATATCGCTGGCCCCGGAGGTATTATAACCGGCCGTTTATCAATGACCCTTGACTTCAGATAAGAACGCTATGGTCATTTGAGAATTGCTTGTGGAGAAACCGCACATGACGCTAGAAAAAATTTATATAAAAAAAGACGATAAGGTCAAAGTTATTGCTGGCAAAGATAAGGGGAAAATCGGCAAGGTTCTGAAGGTCATTGGGAAAAAGAACCAGGTACTTGTAGAGAAAATTAATATGGTCAAGCGCCACACTAAGCCGAGTGCGAGTTCATCCCAGGGCGGGATCCTGGAAAAAGAAATGCCGCTGCCCCGTTCGAATGTCATGCTGATGTGCAACAAGTGTGTTTCTCCCACCCGCATCCGGATTCAGCAGCTCGATGACGGGAAAAAGGTACGCACCTGTGTAAAATGCGGCGAAACACTTGATACTTAGTCTCTTTTGCCGGAGGAAGACAATGTCAGAGTTGAAGAAATTTTACGAAAAAGAAGCTGTCCCAAAGCTGATTGAAGCCTTTGATTATAAAAATATTATGCAGGTGCCCAAACTGCACAAAATTGTGCTGAACATGGGATTGGGTGAAGCAATTCACAACATCAAGTTGCTGGATTCCGCCGTTGAAGAGCTGAAAGTTATTGCCGGCCAACATCCGGTGATCACCCGGGCAAAAAAATCCATTGCTGCTTTTAAATTGCGGGAAGGGATGCCCATCGGTTGCATGGTGACCCTGCGTCGCAGCCGCATGTATGATTTTTTTTACAAACTGGTTAACGTTGCCCTGCCCCGTGTCAGAGATTTCAGGGGTATTTCGGCAAAAGCTTTTGACGGCCGTGGCAATTACTCGTTGGGGATAAAGGAGCATATTATTTTCCCCGAGATTGATTATGATAAAATCGACCGGATCAAGGGATTGAACATCAGTGTCGTGACGACCGCGCGCAATGATGAAGAAGGCAGAAAACTTCTTCGGTTGCTGGGCATGCCGTTTAAAAATTAATAGGTACAGGGCTCAAGGTTCAGGGACAGGGTGAAGGATAACGGAAGGTTAAAGAGTAACCTGTGAACCTATATCAAATTAGGAGGACGATTTGGCAAAAAAAGCGCTTAGAAATAAAGCGATGCGAAAGCCTAAGTTTAAAGTGCGTGCTTACAATCGGTGCCCGGTTTGCGGGCGCTCCAGGGGCTTTTTGAGGCAATTCGGTGTCTGCCGTATTTGTTTTCGCTTATTTGCATCCCAGGGCAAGCTGCCCGGCGTGGTGAAATCCAGCTGGTAAGCCTGGGCCGGCAGCATTTTGCCGGAAAATGGGCGCCAGTCTTATTTTTTAATACAATGATGCGGTTGCCGGCTTTGTGCGGCAGGTGATGACGACCCGATGACAGGAGAAAACAATGGCGATCAGTGATCCAATAGCGGATATGTTAACCCGTATCCGCAACGGAGCGAAGGCCAAATTTAACAGCGTGGATATTCCCGGATCCACGTTGAAAGTCGAGTTGGCCAAAATTTTGAAAAATGAGGGATTTATTCGTAATTACAAATTTCTCAAAGACGGCAAACAGGGTATCTTGCGCGTCTATCTCAAATATGGACCGGAGCAGTCCAGTGTAGTGTATCAGCTCAAGCGTATCAGCAAGCCCAGCCGAAGGGTCTATGTCAAGAGCAAAGATATAAAACCGGTTTACAACGGTTTGGGCATTGCGATTTTGTCCACCTCAAAAGGGGTGATGAGTGACAGAACAGCCCGCCGGGAAAAAGTTGGCGGGGAAGTATTGTGCCACATCTGGTAAGAATTAGGTAACGAGTTGAAAGGTAAAATTGTTGAATGGTTTAATCAACCAGTCAACTGCAAGACAGGAGAGAAATCCATGTCTCGAGTAGGCAAAAAGCCGATTCCGATTCCGGATAAAACCAAAATAACCTATGAAGGCAGGCTGTTGACGGTGAAGGGTGACAAGGGAACCTTGAGTCGCAGGATTCCTCCGGCCATTGATCTGCAGGTTGAAGATAATGTCATGAATGTCACCATGGTTGCCGAGGACAGGACCAGCCGTGCATTGCAGGGACTTGTGCGCAGCCTGGTAAACAACATGATTATCGGGGTCAATAATGGTTTTGAAAAAGTGCTTGAAATCAACGGCATCGGATATCGGGCTGAGGCAAAAAGCCAGGAAATTGTTTTGCATGTAGGCTATTCCAACCCGGTCGCGTTTGCACTGCCCAAAGGGATTTCAGCGGTTGTCGAAAAAAATAATATTATCAAACTGTCCGGCATCGACAAAGAGGAAGTCGGGCGCACAGCAGCAGCTATCCGGCAAATCAGGCCACCTGAACCTTACAAGGCCAAGGGCATCAAATACGCCGATGAGCATATCCGACGAAAGGCCGGTAAAACAGGCACCAAGTAAATTAAATACTGACAAATGGCAATTGACGAATTGTTGTATCGCTGCTTTGCTCAATTCTAGTACATTAATGTTGAAAGAATTCCTTAAATCGTTAATCGCCATCAGAAAATAGTCAATTACCAGGGGAAACACACGATGGGTTCTATGAACATCCGAAAACAGGCGCGCTTAAAACGAAAAAAAAGAATCCGCAAGAAAATATACGGTACGCCGCAACGTCCGAGGCTCAGTGTTTTTCGCAGCGCGAAGCACATGTATGCGCAAGTCATTGATGATGCGGCTGGACAAACACTGGTGACTGCTGCCACGACTGAAAAGCTGGTAAAAGATATGCCGCGCTTTGAAAATAAGGTGGCGGCAGCAAATTATATCGGTAAACTGATCGCAGAGCGGGCACTTGATAAAGGTATCGAGCAGGTCGTATTTGACCGCAATGGATTTTTGTATCACGGACGGGTTAAATCTCTTTCTGAAGGCGCACGCAAGGCCGGTTTAAAGTTTTAGCGGCTGTATAGAAACTGCGTTCGGGTGCAGAGAGAACGAAGGAGGCAGGCTCTTGTTAAAGCAGGATGTTGAAGAAGTTCAATTAATTGATAAGGTGGTTCACATCAATCGCGTTGCCAAAGTTGTTAAAGGCGGACGCCGGTTCAGTTTCAGCGCTATTGTCGTCGTCGGAGACGGAAGCGGATCTGTGGGCTTCGGTCTTGGCAAGGCCGGTGAGGTACCCGAAGCCATTCGTAAGGGAGTGGAAAAAGCAAAAAAGAATATGGTCAGTGTATCGCTGATTGAAGGCACCATACCCTATGAGGTTATCGGCAGGTTCGGTGCAGGCCGCGTGTTGTTGAAACCGGCCTCCCAGGGAACCGGTGTGATCGCCGGTGGTGCAGTGCGGGCGGTACTTGAGGCTGTGGGTGTGCAGAATATTTTAACCAAGTGCATCGGTTCGCATAATCCGCATAACCTGGTTAAGGCAACCATTGACGGGCTGCAGCAGTTGGAAAGCCGCGAACAGGTGGCCGCCCGACGCGGAATCGCTATCGACAACCTCGTGCAGTGACTATTTATTTGAGACGCTTAAATTAGACAAGAAATTTTTTTGCAAGCCTGCCAATACTGGAAAAGTGGCTTTATAACCACTGATGGCGATAGGAAGGAACAATCCATGGCCGGAAAGTTAAAAGTAACCCTCGTTAAAAGCATGATCGGACGGCCGGAAAAGCATCGTAAAGTTTTAAGGGGGATGGGATTGACCCGACTCAACAGAACGGTTGAGCTGCAGGATACCCCTTCCATCCGGGGAATGATCAATGTCGTTTCCCATCTCGTAAATGCCGAGGAGAAGACTGATGAAGCTAAATGAACTGTCACCGGCGAAAGGATCCCGCAAGG
>JAOZPY010000242.1 GCA_029932495.1 Desulfobacterales bacterium | reverse complement strand
GTTTTCTGGAAGACGGCTGGTGGGCCACGGGCGATGCCGGTTATATGGACGAAGACGGCTTCCTTTTCTTTGTGGAACGTATCAAGGATTTAATCGTTGCGTCGGGATACAATATCGCTCCGGCGGAGGTTGAAAACTACCTTTACCAGCATCCGGCTGTTCAGGAAGTGTCGGTGGTGGGCGTTGTTGATCAATACCGGGGAGAAACGGTCAAGGCCTTCGTGGTCCTGAAAGAAGAGGCCAAAGGAACGGTGACCGAAGCGGACATCATCGCTTTCGGGAAAGAAAAAATGGCGGCTTACAAAGCACCCAAGCAAGTTGAGTTTATCGACGAACTTCCCAAGAATATCACCGGCAAGGTCCTTCGCCGGGTACTGCGGGAAAGAAAAGTGGAGAAGAGCTAAAAAAGGCTATGAAAAAATTATTGCTGCCCTGTGCCGACAGTTCGATTCTTTCCCTCGATACCATCGAAGGATTGCCGGGAGTGCCATATTGAGGCTGATTGGCTGCTGATTTATCGAATTGAGGGCAGCGAGCTATGTCTTGTGCGAACAGGCAGTCATGCGGATCTTTTCGAGTGAAGAAATAAGGGAAAAAATATGATGACAGAATTTCGAGAAGAAAGCGATAGCCTTGGCGAAGTCAAGGTTCCTGCTGACAAACTGTGGGGAGCTCAAACCCAGCGTTCACTTCTGGCGCCGATTATTGGTTATGACAAGGCGGCGCAGATTGCCCATCACGTCATGGACAACGACCTTACGCTGAAGGAAGCTGCACTAAAGCTTGGTTTCGTGACAGAAGAACAATTCGATAGCCTGGTTGACCCCGCAAAAATGGTCAAACCATTCTATTAAGATACTAAAAGACGGGGTGCCTGTTGCTCCACATAAGGCTTTAGCACCTCGAGCGTTTCGGCAAACGCTTGCAGGAACCCGTCGATGACGCTTTCATCCATCGGCGTTGATATAACCAGCATTACCCTGGGAGCGCAATAATAACCCCGATTCATCAATTCGAGATGCAAATACCTTGGCAAATCGCCTGCCAGAAAAGATCCCTCAACCGAATCCATGGCGTTGGCAATTTCACCCAGTTGCCAGTGAACCTGGGCCAGAGAACCGCGTCCTGTTGCCTGGCCGGTTAGACCGGCATGATTAAATACTTCATTGATACCATTGCGAAGTTTTTCACCAGCGGGCTTTTGTTTAAGAAAGACAGCCAGGGGGGAAATGAAATTCGCAGATTGTGCATAAATTTGGAAAGTGCAAAACATGATCAATCAAGCCCGCTTAATTCTTAAACGCGTTTTCGGATACGATGAATTCAGGCCTTTTCAGGCTGAAATTATTGCAGATGTTCTTAACAAAAAAGATGTGCTGGTGGTGATGCCCACGGGTGGCGGAAAGTCGCTTTGTTACCAGATCCCGGCCCTTATCTTTGAGGGATTGACCGTCGTTGTTTCTCCCTTGATTTCTTTGATGAAAGATCAGGTGGCGCAATTGACTCAATCCGGCATCGGGGCGGCTGTTTTAAACAGCTCGCTGTCACCGGAACAATATCGCCGCAATGTCGGCTTGGTAAAACAGGCAAAGGCCAGATTGCTTTATCTGGCTCCGGAGGCCTTGCTCAGATCCAGCATGCTGGATCTGCTGGCCACGGTGAACGTCGAATGTCTGGCTATTGATGAGGCCCACTGCATTTCCCAATGGGGCCATGATTTTCGACCTGAATACCGCAGGCTCGTTGAAGCCCGGAGCCATTTCCCACAGGCTGCCTGCATGGCATTGACCGCTACGGCGACGCCCAGGGTCCGCGAAGATATAAAAACCAGCCTGAACCTGGCGGCTGGCAGTGAATTTGTCGCCAGTTTTAACAGGGAAAACCTTTTTATCCAGATTGTTGCCAAAGATCATCCTGTTGAACAGACGATTGGGTTCATCCAGAAATTTTCCGATCAGTCAGGAATCATTTATTGCTATTCCCGCAAACAGGTGGAGGAGCTCAACGGGGTTTTGAGGGATAAAGGCTTTTCTGTAAGACCTTACCATGCCGGTCTGTCAGCTGTGGAGCGCAGCCGGAACCAGGAAGCATTTATCCGCGATGATGTACAGATTATCGTCGCCACCATTGCATTCGGCATGGGCATTGATAAGCCCAATGTTCGTTTCGTGGTTCATTTTGATTTGCCTAAAAATATTGAAAGCTATTACCAGGAAATCGGACGGGCCGGGAGGGACGGGTTGAAATCTCATTGCCTGCTGTTGTTCAGTTACGCGGATGTTCAAAAGATAAAATACTTTATCGACCAGAAAGATTCCCGCGAAAAACGGGTGGCCAATATCCACCTCAATGCGCTGGTGGGATTCGTCCAGAGCGAAGTTTGCCGGCGTATTGCACTGCTGCACTATTTCGGTGAAAATTATGGTTCCGGCAAATGCAACATGTGCGACAACTGTCTGGCGCGGGAAAAGGAGCAGTTGGACATAACCGTGCATGCGCAAAAATTCCTTTCCTGTGTCAGAAGAACTGGAGAAAGGTTTGGCGGCAATCATATCATTGATGTCCTGCGTGGTTCCAGGGCGAAAAAAGTGTTGCAGTTCGGACACCACAAGTTATCCACCTATGGCATTGGCGCGGATTATTCAAAGAAACAGTGGCAACAGTTGGCACGGCAGTTTCTCAACAAGGGGCTGATGTCACAGGATATGGAATTTGGCGGTTTGAAATTGACACCAAAAGGATGGGAGGTTCTCAGGGGCGATATGCCCGTCGGGGGACAGCTGGAGCAGGAAGCTGCCCCGCGTGTTAACACTCCGGCCAAAGCAGGCGAGCTGAACTGCGACGGCCGGTTGTTTGAAATCCTGAGAAAAAAGCGCAAGCAACTGGCAGACGACTCAGGGGTTCCCCCCTATGTCATTTTTTCGGACAAAACCCTGGTGGAGATGGCGGCTTATTTTCCCCAATCTACTGAAGGACTGATGGATATTTATGGTATCGGCGCGGTTAAATTGGACAGATTTGGCGCTTTATTTCTCGATATTATTCGTCGGTACTGTCGTGAAAATAATATTTCCCAGCGTTCCAGAGGCTCCGGCAATAATCCCAAATAGTGAAGATAGGGAATGGCTTTTTCCCGGTGTTTACAAAGATACGAGTTTTATTATTGACAATTTCTGGATTCAGGCGCAATATAGCGACACGTCTATGTTTTGAGAGATATTGGGTATCCTCATATAATTGTAAAGAAGGGACTTATGAACGAAGGAATCGTTAAGTGGTTTAACAAGAAAAAAAATTACGGTTTTATTGAATTCGATGAGCAGGCTGAAATATTCTTCCACGGATCGAACATTGCGGATCATGGCTTTTTTGGTCTGGCCAATGATGATCGCGTTACCTTTGAAATTAGAGATACACGCCATGGACGACAGGCGGTTAAAGTAAAAGTGATCAGCTAACCTAGATGGCATTTATAATCTTCGATTCGATTAATTGACTCCCCATCCTTTGAATTCACCCAATGGGATATTCTTAAAATGGTGTGCGCATTGTAATATCGCAAATAATACCATATCATTAGATATTGTTTGCCATGTTGTTTATGCAACGTTGAGGTGATATCAATTCTAAACTGATCAGTTCAAGCTCTGGCGATAGGTTGCGAATTAGTGGTTTAAAAAAGGCTTGGCAATCATTTCGATAAAAAAATAGGCGACCAGCAAGATGACGGATACAAAAATCACATAGATGTACAGAGCATTGATACGATGCCAGCGCTGGTCTTTCTCATGATAATAGACGGGCTGTCCGCACTTGGTACACCAGACCCTTCTCCGGTCGACGGTCAGCTGGTTGCCGCATTTGCAGGTTACCGATTTGGGGGGGTAGTTCATTTTCGGGATATCTCCTTGAATATTGCTTTGCCAATTTTGCCACGGCGTGATTGCAGGTTCACCGCTGGCGTATTGACGTCAATTTGCCTGGCCGCATATTACGTCTCATCTTTCTGCTCCCTGCCGTAAGCCTTAAAAAACTGATTGCATTCACGGGTTACCAGGAAATAGGTTGCGGCAATAAAACTGGCCATGCACACGGCACCAAATAGCAGATAACTTCCGTCTTGGTAATAATGGGATTCACTGCTGAAAAAAAGTTGCAGAAAAATCAGGTAGATGCCAATCATGGCGATGTTAAAAAAAATGCACAGCATCCTTGCCCAGCGTTTGATCATGGCGACAAAAAGGCATATCAGTCCGCCGACGCCCGCCTGCTTGTAAATCATGCTGAGCGGAAATATTTCCGAGAAATAAGCATGAATAAATAAAAAATGCACTCCCCATCCGGCCACCAGGAAAATGATGGCCAGCTTTACCGACTGCGGGTAATTACGGAATTTTTCAAGCTGCCACCCCATCCTGTTTTTCCTTAATAATCAAATAGTTGTATTATTTTTATCAATGGCAAGAGGTCGTTTCACCCAAATGCAAGACCGCTCGGCCCATCTTTAAAGTGCTGTCGGGCTAACCATTTGCCACATTTTGCATGATTTAACAACAATATTTTTTTAAAAAAAATCAAATTTACCTTGACAAGTAAAAATGAAAGATTGTAATGAACTTTAACTGCTAAATGTTGTTCATTATTTATAAAACTCACGCTAATATATTATTAGTTCAGATTGCGTGATCGGGTGTGGCTCATGCAGCAACAGACGGCCATAACAGGGGGCAACACAAAGCGGGGGGATAATTTCTTCCGGTAGAGGGAGGCATTTGTCTTTGAAGATTTTCCGGCAACCGTCCGCAAAATGCTGCCGTGACCCCGGGGATGATGCTGCTTACTGTGGCCGTTTAAAGCCCCATGCATTTTATCGGGGTATCTTGCCGGCAGGACAGGCCGGCAACGTATAACTGTCATCACAAGCTATGAGGGTACCGGTGGCCCTGCTGCAATTTACCGGGAAAGGGGGTGAAACGCTGGAAGGTGCTTTTGAAGCGCCTAATTCAGGCAAGCCATTTTTGTGATAACCGGCAAGCTGCGATAGCCAGCAATCCATATGCCGAATTGATTACCAAAACTGCAAAAAAGGAGAGAATCGATGTCTGAAAAAGAGGTTGTCGAAACATCCGAAGCGCAGATCGCTGTCCACTGGGCAGAAGAAGAATATGT
>JAOZPY010000014.1:7433-18194 GCA_029932495.1 Desulfobacterales bacterium | reverse complement strand
TACTGGACAATGTTCAGAATCTGCGTGGATGTCAAGAGCAAACCGCTCGAAGAGCCCATCACCCGCCCCATGGAAAAATTGGATGCGGGCGATTGCCAATTAATATTGGATTTATTAATTGATTGTGGTATCGCTAAATGTTTACTAGAGAAAAAGGTGCGATCTGGCACCCTAATCCTTATCTACTTGAGGGGATCACCGAATCGAAGAGGAGGAAAAAATATCATGGATGCGGTTTTAGCAGAAATTGAAAAGATCAAGATCGTTCCGGTCGTAAAAATAGACAATGCTGAAAATGCCGTCGCTCTGGCAGAAGCCTTGCTGGCTGGCGGGCTGCCCTGCGCGGAAATTACTTTTCGCACCGATGCGGCCGAAGAGTCCATCCGGCGGATTTCGAAACTGGACAATTTTCTGGTGGGTGCCGGAACTGTTTTATCAGTCGAGACGGCCAAAAAGGCGGTTGCTGCCGGTGCCAAATTCATTGTCAGTCCCGGGTTCAATCCGAAAGTGGCCGCTTATTGTGTGGAAAACAACATTACCATCACCCCCGGAACTTGCACGCCGAGCGATATCGAAGCCGCCCTGGATCTGGGCCTCGACATTTTAAAGTTTTTTCCGGCTGAAGCCATGGGCGGTCTGAAAACGCTCAAAGCCATCAGTGCGCCTTACACCATGGTCCGCTTTATCCCCACCGGCGGCATCAATGCCGGCAACGTGGGGGAGTATCTAAAGTTTCCCGGGGTTTTTGCCTGTGGCGGCAGCTGGATGGTCAAGGCCGATTATATCAATTCCGGAGATTTCGCCAAAATTACGGCCCTGACCAAAGAGGCCATGCAGATCGTCAGTTAAGTCGGCTGATGGAATTGCAGAAAGGGGCAGAGACAGGGTTGAACTTCTCACTCCGCTTTCCTGGTGATTCCGCAACGGTGATAGACTTCTGCGCCGTGGCGGACAAATGCGGCAGTTAAAGGCGCCCGGTGGGTGGTTTCAAGCCGCTGGGCCAATGCCAGCAGCTGTTCGTAACTGGCGCGCCCGGGCCGTAGCTGGTCGTAAATTTCAAACAGTTCACGGTTGGAGATGCCGGTCAGCTCTGCGGCCCGGCGCAGGTTCTGGGCCACCTGGCGGTAGCCGGCTTTTTCAGCCGCCTCGGCCTGCATCCGCAGCGTTTCTGCACTAATGCGCAAATCCTCGGCGGACAGTTCCCCGGACAGAATTTGTTGCAGTTCGATTTCATCAATGTTTTTGCCGCTCAGGGTGCGGATGGGCTGTGTCGTCATAGAGATTGCTCCTTTCCGCGCAGGATGAGTTCGACCGGTGCCCGCCGGGGGTCGACCAGCTGGTTTTCATGGTATTGCAGCAGTGTGGTCTGCACGATCAGACGCAGCCGGGCGGTGCTGTCGATTTTGACGGCCACCGGGATCACAGGTTTGCCGAGGGCATAACGGGCGGCGTTTTTTCCGATGAGCCGGTAGGTGTCCAGATTCAGGTTGGGGGCCTGAGGAAACAGTTCCAGGTTTTCCAGGGGCGCCAGGTCTTTTTGGTGGATGACCGCCGTACCTTTGGACTGGATGCCGACGGCTACCTTTGAGCCGCTCAGGCCGGCACCGGCGTGGCCGATGAAAGCGCAATCGGCCGTATGGTAAATCCGCACCAGACGGACTTTTACCTGCTCTTGCCGGATTCCTTCCATCAGGCTGACCAGCACCTCACGCAGATTCAATCCGCCGATGCTTCGATGGATGACCGTGCCAAAGGCCGGGCTGACAGCAATGACCACCTCGGGGCCACTGCCGGCTGTAGTCGGATTTTTTTCCGTCAGCCACTCCTTTTTCGTCCCGCTGCCCGCTAGGCTTTTCAGGTAACTGCGCGGCTCCCATGCGGCGGGTAGATCCTGCAGCTGCGTCCAGCGCTTGCCCTCCAGCCGGTATCCGGTGCCCGGACCCTGGTAATTGTTCGCATCCGTCAGGGCGCTGAGCACTTTGAAATTTTCGTCGAAAACGGCGGCCGGCTGGAGGTAGTCCCCGATTGCCCGCTGACGCTGCATCTCGAAAATATTGGCGGCGATTTCAGCAAAACCGGTCTTTTCCAGCGCCTGAATCACGTCCACCACGCTCAGCGGACCTCCCAGAAGCCGCTGAGCGGCTTCGATGTCGGCCACCCTGTCGCGGTCCGGCATGTCCCGGCTGTCAAAGGCGCTGACCGCCGCCAGGACCTCGGCATCTGTGATCGGTGGAAATTCAAGGGCCTTGAAAACGGCCTGGATGGCCCGGGCCGCGCGGTCGCGCATCGCCAGGACCTGCTTTTCTTTTACCGGTGTGATCCCGCCGTCCACTTGCATGTCCCGCTGCAGAACGTACCAGTCGTCCAGTTCGCTGACATCGAAGTTGCCGCCGCCGAACATGTTGTCGTAGCGCGGGATCGCCCCATAACCGGAGGTGATGAAATCGGTGCCGGGGATGAACTGGAGCATGAGTTTGGCGGTTTTGCGCATCTCGGAATGAGACGCCAGGGCATCATTGCCCGAAGCCAGTTCCAGGCCCAGCATGGCGGCAATGAGGTTTTCCGCCAGCACCATGCGCACGCCGCCCGGCAGGGATTCCGGCAGGGCGATGCAGCTGATGGAGCCGTTCTGGGAGCCCTGGCTGCCGGCGCCGCGGGTGACCAGCAGGGCCCGGGCTTCGAGATAAAGCATGGATTTGCCCTCGGAATGACCCATCAGAGCGGCCGCGCCGGTTCCGGAGGTAAACCGTGTCTTGACCCCCCGGCTGGCATAAGCAGCCTGCAAAAACGCCTTGGACCAGGGGGTGTCATCGCCGTCGATGAAGGTGCGCTGGGTTCCGTAAACCGACAGGGTTTCGGAGTAGCTCGTCAGCCCTTTGAAGCCCAGGCGCAAATTGGTGGCTTCTTCCACCGCGCACTGGGTCAGGACCCCGGCCCGTCCGGTTTGAGAACCCACGAGGATGGCCAGGGCATTGAAAGGGGCATAGCGGGTGACGCCCACCGTGGTTTCAATTTCATGAAATCCCCGCAGGGCCGCCTCGGCCGCGTCGGCGGCCAGCAGCGCCGGGTGTTCCTTGCGGTTGGTGACATGGGCCTGGTTGGCGGGGGTTTTGCGCGCCCGCATTTTCGTTAACCCCATCATCATTTCCAGCACGTTCATTTGCCGGATGATATCCACGATCTTGGCGGCGGTGCAACCCCGGGTCCATTGCAGGACGGTGGCGCGCGACACCTGGATATCCACCAGCATGCGGGCGATTTCAACGGAATCTTTCGCCATGGCCTCGGCGGCCGTTTTCCGGTCAAGGGCGTATTCGGCGATGAAGTGATCGATGAGATCGAAGTCTTCCCGCGCCACGCCGTCCATTTCCATGACGGTTCCGTTTTCCAGCGTCAGGCTCGGCCGGGGATCATCGGGGCTGTCATCGGTGGTCAACCCCGTCTCCGGCCAGGAGTTGATAAATGTTTCCTGGTTGACGGGTCTTTCGGCCAGTTTCTCAAAGCGTTTTGATTTCATGCCCATGCCTTTTCGATTTCAATAGAGCAGGCCCGCAATTTTCAAGACCCCCGCAATGGCGGTTTGATCCATGCTGTTTTTGCCCAGATAAATGCACTCCGGTGCCGGATCGAGAAAGTGTTTGAAGGCGGTGCAATAAGCTTGGGTGCGGAACTGATTTCCCAGCACGGCCAGCCGGGCCCGCATGTGAGGGTAGCTGTTTTTAATCGCCTGCAGGTCGGCGGCAATCAAGTTGCCTTCCAGAAATGAAAATCGCTGGGCTGCTGAAGACGGCATCAGGGTATCCATGAACCGGACCATGAGCGCCGCTCGCAAAATACCGTCAGCAAATCCTGCCTCGATACCCCGCAAAAGACTGGGCTCATCGATTGTTTCCGGTGTTTTTTCCGGCAGGGAGCTGGCCAGCAGCGTTTGAAAGCGCAGTGCCTGGAAAATCTGGCCGCTGAGGGTGGTGAAACTGCGGGTGATCCGATGGTTTTCGTCCACATCGATCAGCTTGGTATGGGAGCTCAAGAACATGAACGTGATCGGCGGTTGCAGGTCGTACAATTGCAGGGCACCGAAAACCTGGGACTCCTCGCCGCGCATGAAATCCATCTGGCCGAGAGTATCCATGGACGCCGCTGCAACGTTGTTTTTGATGCCCGGGATGCAAATGATGGGGGCGGGCAGAATTTCCGGCAGGCTGATCCGGCGAACCCGGGCGGCAATCTGTTCGATACCCACCGGAGCCGTGAGATGGGGGATTTCGACCAGGCCAATATCCGAGGTGATCATCCCCGCACAAAGCATGCACTGGATTCGATCCAGAGCAATTTTGGATTTCCGGATGGCCTGGTCAAGCAAGCGTTTCAGGCCTTTGATCAACACGTCACGGCTGCCGGACGCGGCGCGATCCTTGACACCGAATGCCCCCTGCACGGAGCTCAGAGGTTTTGCGGATGCATCCGTCAGGCTCAGGACGGTATTGGTGGTGCCCATGTCAACGACGGCGAAATACGGGCCGGTTTTTTTCATGTCGCCAGAAACCATGATCTTATCATTTCTATCGGGGTCGATTTCCTTTAAAAGGTGCCGGGTCGGCTTTTTTCAAGACATACTTGAATGCCTTGATGATCGGGTCCCAAAAAAAGATAATTACGAGGATCAGGAAAAAGGTGAAGGAAATCGGCCGGGTGATAAACGGCAGAAAACTGCCGCTGCTTTTTATAAGGCCGACGCGCAGATTATCTTCTATCATGGGCTCCAGGATCAGCCCCAGGATCAGCGGTGGCAGCGGGATCCCGTAAGCCTCCATGCCGTAGCCAAGAATGCCGAAAGCCAGCATAATGCCGACATCAAAGGTGCTGTTGCGCAGGGCGTAGGCACCGACAACCGAAAAAATGACAATCCCCACCAGGACGATATTTCTGGGGAATTTGAAAAGCTGCGTATAAACTTTGATGCTGGCCCAGCCGATGAAAAAAAGAAAAAATTGTGAGAACAGTGCGACGGTAAAGATCTGGTTTACAAGTTGGGCATTTTGCTGAAAGATCAACGGCCCCGGCTTGAGCCCATACATCATCATGGCGCCTAAAACGATGGCCGTTATGGTATCGCCGGGGATGCCGAAAACCAGGGCGGGAATCCAGGTGCCCCCCAGCGCTGCATTGTTGGCACTCGTCGGGGCGATAATGCCCTCTTCGATGCCGGTTCCATACTCCGCGGAGCGTTTCGATATTTTTTTGGCCATGCCGTAAGAAACCCAGGCCGCGATATCAGCCCCGGCACCCGGCAGGGCTCCGATCACATTACCAATTAAAGATGATCTTAGAATCAGGGATTTATGCTGGAAGATTACTTTGCCCACAGAGCGGAAAGAAATTTTAATTTTTTCCGTTATGGTGGGATTGTTGAGCTTTTCAGGCACGAAAAGGTATTTGAATACTTCCGATAGCCCGAAGAGTCCGATCATCGCCGGGATAAAGTTGATGCCGCCCATTAAATCCACACTGCCGAAGCTGAAGCGGGGATAGCCGGTGGTGATGTCAATGCCGATGGTGGCCAGGGCCAGTCCCAGTGTCATGGAAATGATCCCTTTTATCTTGGTTCCCCTGGAGATGACCGCGCTCATGGAAAGGCCGAAAAGGGCCAGCCAGAAGTATTCGAAATTGGTGAACTTGAGCGCGAATTTTGCCAGGATAGGGGCAACAAAGATAAGAATCAGGATGCCGATCACCCCTCCGATGACCGAACAGGTCAGATCCAGGGCCAGCGCCATCGACCCCATGCCTTTGCGCGACATTTCATAGCCGTCGAGCACCGCAGCCCCCGAGGCCGGCGTACCCGGGATGCGTAAATAGGTGGCTGGAATATCACCGGCAAAAATGGCGCAGTAGCTGACACCCAGTATCATGGCCAGCCCGGCAATGGGGGTCATGTGAAAGGTCAACGGGACAATGAGGGCCACCGCCATGGTGGCGGTCAGCCCGGGTGCACCCCCCACAAAAATACCGATGATCATGGAAAATATCCAGGGGATCAGGATGTTCCAGTGAAAAACACTTAAAACGGCATCCACACTGCATGCTCCTCGGAAGACGGTTAAAAGCCGAAATATTCAAGCAGCCCGGCCGGCAGATAAACGGTGAACAGTTTTCCAAAAATCAGGATAATGGCGACGACAAATATGGTCGAGTACATGATGTTTTTTAAAAACCCGATGCCAAAGCGCCACATTAAGGCCAGCACAAGCAGGAAGGTACAGATAACAAACCCCACCTGTTCCATGAATAAAATAAACAGGGCAATGACGGCAATGCAGATCAGGATATTCAATGTCCCCGGTTGCCTGATGAATTTCCAGAAATCGAAACGGTTTGCCGTTGCCGACGATTTGTTTTTCACAAAACCGCTGATGATTTCAATCAATCCACACATAATAAACACGATCGCCAGCAGGTTGGGAAAGAAGGAGGGTCCGGTGACGTTGCTTGCACCGGTGGTCACTTTTGGAAATGACGCTGTGATGGATAGAATGACAACGGCCAGGAGAATACAGATAAAACCGATTATATGGTCCTGGTTCAGGTATTTCACGTTGCTGTCTCCGTGCTGGCAGGTATCATTGCGGGACCCCACCGGGTTCGGAGCCCCGCAATGGATGGTTGCCGTTTTGATATTACTGCGTTTTGCCGTATCCGGCTTCACGGATAATGTTTTTTAGATCAAGGTGCTGCTGCATCATGAACTGGCCGAATTCGCGGCTGTCTCTGATTTTGATGCCGAAGCCGTTCTGGTTCATAAAGGCTTTGAAATCGTCGGAAGCAAATATTTTTTTAAAGGCGCTGCTGAGTGTTTCGACCACGTCATCCGGGGTCCCTTTCGGTACGGCGAATCCCCGCCAAGTGCCGTAGGACCAGTCAATTCCTTGCTCCTTTAAGGTCGGGACACTAGCGAACTGGGGATTTCTTTTATCCGCCATGATGGCCAGGGCTTTTAATTTCCCGGCTTCGATTTGCGGCGCTGCTTCCGGATAACTGCAGGTGATCACGTCCACATGCCCGCCGAGCAGTTCGGTGATGGCCGGAGCTGCCCCCTTGGTGGGGATAAATTTAACTTTGCTGAAATTGATTCCATAATCTTTCATCATCCCGATGCGCGCCAGGTCCCATACGGTGCCGATGGCACAGCCCGAGAATTTAAAACTTGCCGGATTCGCCTTGACGGCGTCCAGCAATTGCTTGGCGGTTTTGTATTTAGAATTCTGGCCGACAATGACAGCCGATGCATCTTCATTGAACTGCATCAATGCCCTGAAGTCTGCAGGATTGACATTCGAATATCCCAGCCATTTGAGGGTGCCGATTTCAAAGGTCAGGTTCGTGATGGTATAGCCGTCAGGCCTGGCATGGGCGCCATAGGTAAATCCAATTGCACCGCCGCCCCCGGTTTTGTTGACAACATTTACCGGAACCCCCAGAACTCCGTGCAACTTGTCGGCGATAAAGCGTGCCGTCCGGTCCGTTCCACCACCGGGCGACCAGGGGCAGACAATAATAATCGGTTTTTTGGGAAATGCTTTTGCCACGGCAGCCGGGCTGAATACCGCCATTGAAAACACGGCCACCAATGCCAGCACCAAAAATGTTCGAAGTTTCATAACGAGCCTCCTTTCCAATTCAAATATCGGGTTAATGTTTTTCCGGACGATAAGCCCGGGGTTACAATAAATCCATTTCTTCCAAAGCAGCCTTTACTTTATGTTCGGTTCCAGCCGACACCCAGCCAAACGGCAGCCGGGGGTAACCGGCGTCAATTCCGCGCAACTTCAAAATGGCATGGCAGGTTGGAACCGTTGGGCCATATTTGGTTATCTGACGGACCTTGAGGGCCTTTTGCTGGGTTTTCATCAGCGCCTCACGGTTGCCTTCCTGGTATTGCTGGTACATCTCGGCCATGAGATCCGGATATACATTGCCCAGGCCCGTAACGGCAGCTGTCGCACCGGCATCGAAAGATGCAACAAAAAGCGCTTCGGTGCCGCTGATCAGATTCATTTCAGGGAAATCTTCGAGGGCCATCCGGGTGTGGTAGTAATAGACCAGGTCAAATGTACTGTCCTTGATGCCGGCCAATCCAGACTGGGCCAGCCTTCTCAACAGTTCAAAGGAGATGTTATGGCCTGAACACTTGGGATTGTTATAAAGGAAGACAGGGATTGATACTGATTTGACCAGATGGTCAAAATGTCTGAACAGGGCATCATCATCGTAGCTGTTATAGTAGGGGGTGATCGCTCCCACGCCGGCGGCGCCGATTTGCTGGGCGTGGCGGGCCAGTTCCACGGTATTTCTGGTGTCCGCTGTGCCCACGTGAACGATTACCGGGACCCGTCCCTTGACCTGGTCCATCACGATTTCAGCGACTTTTTTTCTTTCACTGATAGACATCATGGGGCCGCTGCCGTAGGTGCCGCAGGGATACAGCCCCTGGGCATGCGGTGTTATAAAATCGACAATCTCCCGGACCCCCTTTTCATAAATTTCACCGTCTTGGGTAAAGGCCGTCATCATCGGGGGAATGATCCCCTTGAAATCCGTTGGTTTCATCTCGTTCTCCTTTTTCTACTCGTGTTTGCTGTTTTGATAAGTGTTCAATGCGCCTGCATGACGCTTTTATTCTTGCCTTGTGCACGGTGCTCAGCGGCTGATCGGGGCCTGGCCGCGCAAAAATCGCTGCAGTTCGTCATAATCCGGCAGCGTCTGATACGGCCCCCAGCCCCGCAGTGAAAAAGCGGCCATGGCATTCGCCCAGCGGATGCACTCTGCAGTGGATTGATTTTTCAGCAGACCGGCCACAAATCCGGCCGCAAAACAATCACCGGCCCCCATGCTGCTGATCGGATTCTTGAGGGCAACGCCCGCAATGGGCGTTGTCGGCTCATTTTCAATGGCCGCGACAGCTCCCTGGCTGCCGGTTTTGATGATCAGGTTTGGCAGTCCCAGTTTGTGGGCTTTATCGATTGCTGCGGCCAGATCATCACAATCCATAAGCTGTCGCAGTTCGGTTTCACCCGGCAGAACCCAGGTGCTTTTCTGCATCAGCGGGATCAGTACATTTCGGGCCCGGTCAATGGTCCACAATTTTAGCCTGAGATTCGGGTCGAAAATGGTTACCTGGTTGTTTTCCGCGGCGATATTCAAAACTTTTTCAACAGCCTCAAGGGCCGAATCGCTGATAGCCGGTGTGATTCCGGTGAGAAAAAGGATTTTTGCACCGGACACATAGTCCGAATCGATGTCAGCGGCCGAAAGATGCGTGGCCGCGGAATTGCTGCGATAATAATGACAGCGGAAATCGTCTTCGGAATGTCGTTCAACGAAAAAAACGCCCGTGGGAAAATAGTCGTCGAAAACAACTGTGGAAACATCGATCCCCTCGCCCCTGACGGTGCGCAAAATTTCTTTGCCGAATTCATCATCGCCCAGGCGGGAGATCCAGCCACAGCGAAAGCCCAGCCGCGAAAGGCCAATGAGAAAATTATTTTCCGCCCCGCCGATCCATTTCCGGAAAATCCAGTTTTCTCTTAAAGGGCCGTAGTCCAGGGCTTCGAAAGCCATCATCGTTTCGCCCATGGAAATGATATCAAATTCAGTTTTTCGTGTTGCCATTGGTGCTATCAACTCTGGTGGACCGAAATTTTACGGGGAAATGTATCCCATTTTTTTTCTGATCTTGTTTGCGGTTTTTTTCAAATTTTGTTCTGTCTGTGCAATAATCTCGTCGTCCGGCAGATCAATTCGTGTTCCCGTGACGCTCAAGCCCGCAGCGATATCCCCTTTTTGATCCAGGATCGGCACTGCCACGCAGCAAATTTTTTTTTCATGTTCGGAGTCATCAACGGCAAAGCCCCGTCTGCGAATGGTTTCAAGTTCCCGAAACAATTCATCCGCCGTGGTGATTGTGTGAGCGGTGTAACGCGTCAGCCCTTTGGTATTGATGATTTTTTCAACTTTCTTGCGCGGTGAAAATGCCAGTAAAATTTTTCCCAGGCCGGTGCAGTGGGCGGGAACCGAACCGCCTACTCGGGAAACCATTTTAACGTATCGCCGGGGATCTATTTTTTCGATGATAATGACATTGGTGTCTTCAAGAATTCCCAGATGAACCGTCAGGTCAATCTGGTCTGCAAGGTCCTTCATATAAGGGGCCGATGAAGTTTTGAGCATGTATTCATCCGAAAGGCGATTGCCCAGAATAAAAACACTGATCCCCAACTCATAGTGGCCCAGAGGGTCCTTGACCAGGTACTTGTTTGCTGAAAGGGTCGACAATACCCTGAAAAGGGTTGACTTGTTAAAGTCCAGCAGGCGCTGCATCTGCGCAAAGGATAACTTTCGATGTTCTTTGAAAAGATTTAAAACATCGAGTGCCCGTTGTATCGTGGATGACTGATTTTTCTTCTGCATATCGGCCAGGCTACCAGCGGAATTCCAACAGGTCGGTCTGTTTTGACTATTGAAACCCGGTTTGAGCAATATGATAATTTAAAGTATTTATACGTGTTATCGGCGCATCGCCGTAATATATAATTAAAAAATAAAACCTTATTTCAATTATTGAAACTAGCAATAGCGCTGGTTTCCGGCAAAGTCAAGCATTTTTTTATGTTTTTTGCAGCCTGAAAAATCCGGATTGGAAAGGTCGGGGGAGAGGCGAAAAATAGCGTATCAAAACCTGTCGTTATGCGGTTGGGGCAACCC